>CAINVI010000325.1 GCA_903854075.1 Candidatus Pollutiaquabacter sp.
ATGGGACTCGCCGGTGCAACTCGGTGAATACAATGTTGCCTTCAAAATTATCTCCTGGAGAAACGGTGTCAACCTCGGATATGTCACCCGCGACATGCAAATCGTTATCGCGGACTGCAATAATGATCCACCCGAATTTTTTCCGCTCGCGGATACGTGTGTTATTGCCGGCGACACGGTAGATTTTCATGTAACGGCCTTTGATCCGAATGGTAATCGCGTACTCCTTTCGGCTTCCGGCGGACCGTTTGAAGTACAAGACTCCGCGCGTTTCACGCCGATCATCAGCAATAATGATACTGTTATTTCTAATTTCAACTGGCCAACGACGTGTTCACTCATCCGACGACAGCCCTATTATGTTCAATTTCGTGCGCAGGATATAGTGCCGTTCGACTCCATAAGTCTTGTGAGTTTGAAAGGCGTTTTCATTTATATCTACGGTCCTCCGCCTACATCATTAAATGCAGTAGCCGTAGGTAATCATATTGATTTGAACTGGACATCTACTGCGTGTGCTAATGTCATCGGTTACCGCATCTACCGGCGCAATGGAGTCTATCCGGACAATATTCCTTGTCCGTGCGATAACGGAGCTCCTGCTTACACTGGCTATCAGTTGCTCGACACAACACTTGGAGCAACAGCTACTTCGTATATCGACGATGGTTTCGGTGCAGGACTTTCTATCGGTATTGAATACTGTTATATCGTTACTGCTGTTTATGCTGATGGTGCAGAAAGTTGCGCTTCGCCGCAAGCCTGTGCTTCGTTGAAAAAAGATCTTCCGGTTATTACGAATGCGGATGTACGCAACACCTCCGTAATAAATGGATCGGTGTATGTCGCCTGGAGCAAACCGACCGAATTAGATACCGTGCTTTTTCCGCCGCCGTATCTGTATAAACTTTACCGTTCAGCCGGATTCGGCACAAGCAATCCATCGTTCTTGTCGAATTTTAACGGACTGGATGACACTACATTTGTGGATACATTGTTTGACACACAATCGCAGGCAAATACCTACCGCGTGGAGTTATGGTATGACGATAACGGCGTCTCTACACTGAAAGGAGCCTCAACGACGGCGTCTTCGGTATTCCTGGCCTTGACGCCTTCTGATAACCTTATTCGATTAACGTGGCAGGAAAATGTTCCCTGGAATAACGAACGTTATGACATATTCCGAAAGAATAGTCTTGGTGTATTTGATTCCATCGCCACGGTGAACAACCGAAATTATACCGACAGTAATCTGGTCAACGGACAGACGTATTGCTACTTCGTGCGCAGTGTCGGTGGATTTTCTTACGATGGTTTCGTTGATCCTGTTGTCAACCGGTCACAGCAGACTTGCGCCGTGCCGATCGACGATGTGTCTCCGTGTCCGCCGCAACTCAATGTGATTTCTTCCTGCTCCGATGAAGTGAATGAATTGATTTGGACTAACCCGAATTCAACGTGCGCGGATGATGTGGTCAAGTATTATATTTATTATGCTCCTGCTGTTGGCGCCGGCTACGAACGCATTGATTCGTTGCTTTCGCCCACCGACACCGTCTATGTTGATGCGAAACGTCCTTCGCTAACTGGTTGTTATAAAGTAACCGCAATTGATGACGTTGGTAATGAGACGGTCAATCCGTTGGAAGTTTGTGTCGACAGTTGCCGGCAATATGTTTTGCCATCTGTGTTTACGCCGAACGGCGATGGTGTCAACGACTTGTTTCATCCTTGTGATTCAACTACAGCACAGGAGCTTCAAGCAATCAATTGTCCGCCGTATCGAAATGTGAAAGACATTGAGCTTATCATGTTTAACCGTTGGGGAAAACAAGTTTTCTCGACTACTGATCGTGATATCAATTGGGACGGTTTGGATCAGCAAAGTGGCATCCTGTGTTCCGACGGAGTGTATTATTATACCTGCAAAGTCAATTTCTACCGTTTGCAAGGCGTAGAAACAGTGGAGTTGCATGGTACTGTTCAATTGTTGTCAGGAGGTAAATAATTACTGCACCAGGTCGGTGTAGTGCTAATCACTGAAATATGTTCACTGGAATCATTGAAGCGCTGGGAACAGTTGTTTCTACTGCCAAAGAAGGGTCGAATCTTCGCGTCGTTTTGACAGCGCCGTTTACTGCCGAGTTGAAAGTGGATCAGAGTGTAGCACACAATGGTATTTGTTTGACGGTCGTCGCCATAAATGGGGACCGGTACGAAATAGTAGCCGTCGATGAAACGATACAGAGAACTACTATCGGTGAATGGAAATCCGGAACGGAAGTTAATCTCGAACGTTGCATGAAACTGGGTGATCGTCTAGACGGGCATATCGTTCAAGGGCACGTGGATGCAACAGCTGTGGTGTGCAAGTCAGAAGCGAAAAACGGAAGCTGGGAATTTGCATTTCGGTACGACAAAAATCCGGAACATATTACAGTCGCCAAAGGTTCTATCTGTGTAAATGGGGTAAGTCTAACCGTAGTAGACTCATCAGATGATATGTTTTCAGTGGCTATTATTCCCTACACCTATGAGCACACTAATTTTCATGCGTTAACCACCGGCGACAAGGTTAATCTGGAGTTTGATGTTATTGGGAAATATGTGGCGCGCTTGATGTCTGCACGGTAGAGGATAGCGGAATTGAATATCAACTGTCAAAGAAATAAAATGAACTATTTTAAGAAATCCCTCCTGTTGATTTTCGCGCTGGCTTTGGCCAGTTGTTCCAAAGAAGATCAGTTAAAAGGAACTGACAAAGCATTATTCGAAGAGGCAAAAGCCACTACTATTTTCTTCTACTACAAATTCAACACTTCGTTGCTTTCGAAAAGCGCAGGAAGCGGTCATAACTTCCCGTATCTGCGGACGCGCTATAATGTGACGGCGGCATCGCAGCTGGATACGTTGGGAAAGGTAAAACCGGGAGCAGTTTTCCCGGAAGGTTCACTCATTGTTAAAGAGCTGTATCGAACATCCACTTCTCTTAGCCGCTATGCTATTTTGAAAAAGAATTCCTCCAGCGCTGATGCTGATGCAAACGGTTGGGTCTGGGGTTATATCGATACCGATGAAAGTGTGGCTGAACCCGCCAAAAACAAAGGGGCAGCGTGCAACGGTTGTCATTCACAAACGGACAACATTGACTATATGTTGATGAATAAGTATTTCCAGTAAAGTACGGTTACAGCTTTTCAGCCGTTAGGTCAGAAAACTTTTTCTGCGATGCGACACGTGAGTTCCGCGTTGCCCATCGTGTAATAATGAAGGCAAGGAACGCCGGCTTGCATCAGTTCTTTAGATTGCTGAATGCACCAGTCGATACCGACTTGTTTGACGTCTTTTTCCGATTTGACATTTTCTACAGCATTCATGAGATCTTGCGGAATATCAACGTGGAATATTTTTGGAAGAACGCTCAATTGTTTGGCTGTAGTAATCGGTTTCAGACCGGGAATAATCGGAACCGTTATTCCGTTCTTGCGACACAAATCAACAAAGTCGAAAAACTTCTGGTTGTCGAAGAACATCTGCGTAACGATATAATCGGCGCCGGCATCTATTTTCGCTTTGAGAAATGACAAGTCTTTGGTGAGGTTCGGCGCTTCAAAATG
>CAINVI010000326.1 GCA_903854075.1 Candidatus Pollutiaquabacter sp.
AAGACCTTCACACAATTAACAGTTGTGTTTATGGTAAACAGCTGATTTTCTATTTTGTATATCGGTTATACACATTTATTGTTTTTTCTTAACTGGTTATAACTTATTCTGTGGATACTGTTAATATCCGGTAAGGAGGTGTTTATCGTTTTTGAAAAACTTCTGATTACTATTTCTTGCACCACTCATTTAATCGGGTAAGGAAAATAGGATATGAACAATTCAATTTTTGTTATTGGTTTTACTCCACCGGTAAAAAAAGTAACCCACCGATTTATGGTTGATAACCCGATTAAATACACCTTTGTTTTTCAAGTGCTTATAAAGAGCCGGTTTACCCGTTGTTGATAACAAAATCAGTACCTTTGATATCAACCTGTTACACGTTTATGTCATGGAAAAAGCCACCATTGCACTGGGTTGCGATCACGCCGGTTTTGATTATAAAGAAATGATCAAGAAGCACTTGCAAGCCGAGGGATATTCGGTGCTTGACTTCGGAACACATTCTGCCGATTCAGTGGATTATCCGGACTTCGTACACCCGGTTGCTGCGGCTATCGAAAATAATGAAGCTGTGATGGGTATATTGTTTTGTGGCAGCGCAAATGGCGTGGCTATTACCGCCAACAAACACCAGCGCATTCGTGCAGCTATCGCCTGGCGAGAAGATGTGGCCATGTTGGCCCGACAACACAACGACGCTAATGTGTTATGTGTTCCGGCACGTTTTGTATCGTTACAAGATACTACTGCATTTGTCACCACATTTCTTACTACTCCTTTTGAAGGTGGTCGTCACGCTACCCGAGTACAAAAGATTTCCTGTTGATTCTTACTTATATCTGCTAACGTTATGCGGTTATTTCTACTAACGGTAATTACCGGACTTTTCTTTACTGCTTCGAAAGCAGGATCATCCTCTGAGACACGCACGGCAGCATTGATTAGTACCGACAGCCTTCGATACTTCATGCAGGTGTTGACGTCCGATAGTTTACAAGGACGTGAGACCGGTCAGCCCGGACAAAAGAAAGCGGCACGTTTTATTGCGGATCAGTTTTTACGCTTTGGACTTATTCCGGCTACACCAACGGGTTTCCAAGAACACCCACTTTCTTCGCGGGCTAACGAAGGAAAAAACCTGGTCATCGGTGAAACCAAGTTGGTGTATCGAAAGGACTTCTTTACCATGGAAGCCGTGATTGACACACTCTTATCATTTGATTCATTATACTTCACCACCTTGGATCGTGAAGGAATTAGAATGGAAGACCGTCGTTCGTTGAAACCTATTTCTTTGAACGATAAAGTAAAATCCGCTGTCTGTTTTATGGTCAACGGCAGTTCGCTTACTTCACTCGACTTGTTTAATTCAACAGGCTTTAACAATAATGTCAAACAGTCTGTAGATGAATTACCCGTTCTTATTATAGTCGAGAATATAGATTCGCTCATTGACAAGTTGCTTTTTGAAAAACAGAATAGCACAACGTTATATACTGCTATTGCTTCACGGAAGCAACCGGTCTATTGGATTAGCACCAAAGCAGCCGATGCTTTGTGTTCCGGCTTTTCTAAAATGTCCATTAAAAAGAGAAGTAAATTGCCGGATGGTTTTATTAATACAAAGGTGCAGCTTCCTCGTTTTACTGCTGCGGTCGAGCTGATCGGCGAAAACGTTCCATTTATTCTACGCGGAAGTAATAAACCAGAAGAGTTGGTCGCACTTACTGCGCACTACGATCACCTTGGCATTCATAATGATACTGTGTTTTATGGCGCCGACGATGACGCCAGCGGCACATCGTGTGTATTGGAGCTAGCCCGTGTTTTATCGTTAGCGGCCGCTAACGGTGATCGTCCTTACCGCAGTATTCTTTTTATGCCGGTCAGTGGCGAAGAAAAAGGCTTATTAGGAAGCCGTTATTATTCTCAACACCCGTTGTTCCCGTTAAAAAATACGATTGCAAACGTCAATATCGATATGATTGGTCGTGTAGACCCCGAACACGATAGCTCTGGTATCCGTAATTACATTTACGTGATTGGCGCAGATAAACTCAGCACAGAACTGCACGATATTAATGAGGCGGCCAACGCAGACCATCTTAATATGGTGTTGGACTATCGTTACAATGTACCCGGCGAACCCAACCGGTTTTATTTCCGAAGCGATCACTACAATTTCGCGAAAAACGGGGTTCCTGCCATTTTTTATTTCAACGGAAAACACGCCGATTACCACAAGTCAACCGACACCCTTGAAAAGATAGATTTTGAAGCCATGACCCTACGTACGCGCCTGGTTTTTCACACCGTATGGGAGCTCTCCAATCGTCCGGACCGTATCCTCGTGAACCGAAAAAATAATATGGAATAGCCGCATTTTTTAACATCATAAAAAGCAATTGAAACCTTAAATTGTTAATATGATTATATAAAAAACTGTTTTTTTGGTTCCCCAAGCCGTTTTCAACACTCAATTAACAGACTAATTAACATGGGCGGTTAATAACACAATCCATACTATTCTTTTCTGCGCAACCTATAAATCGTCAGGGAGTTTAAATTTGGTAAACCAAGCCCGACCATGTCACTTACCAAGGAGCAACAAAAGGAACTGAAGCAGCTGTCAGAAGAGCTGGACAAAATGGAGCAGTTCGCCATCGAAAACAATATCGACCTGGATGTTTTCATTTCTGAGTATAACGAAGAGGGCTACTCCGTTTATGCCACCGAAAAAGTAAGTCTCGGAAACAAGTCTTCCGAGCGTAAGCAGGTGTTTGAGCAGGGCGGAAAAGAAAAGACGCCGCGCTCCACCCAAAAAACACGGTAGTTTTTACCACCAACAACCTGTTTACAGTTGCTGTTCACAGACCAACTTGTTGTGAATTATATAGTATTTTTGTCGCCTTATCCTGAAGGAATATGATCAACTGGATTGGGCTTGTACCCCTCTTTCCACTGCTTGGCTTTCTGATACTCAGCCTGGGCCAAAAATCGTTTTCAAAAACCATTGCCGGACTTATCGGCTCGGCGACCGTTACCGCATCGTTTCTTATTTCACTTTGTGTGGCAGCTACACTTCCGGTCGAACCGGTTACGGTGGATGTGTTTCACTGGTTCTCGGCGGGCAGCCTTTCGGTTGACTTCTCCTTTCTCGTTGATCCACTCGCTGCGATTTTCCTGATCATCATTACCGGCGTCGGATTGCTGATACATATTTATTCTATCGGTTACATGCACGACGATCCGGCTTTCACCCGGTTTTTCTCTTACCTCAACCTATTCGTGTTCTTCATGCTTTTGCTGGTGCTAGGCGCCAATTACCTGGTATTATTTACCGGTTGGGAAGGTGTTGGACTCTGTTCTTATTTACTAATCGGATTTTGGTTTAAGAACCCCGAATACAACAAGGCGGCCAACAAGGCGTTCATCATGAATCGTATTGGCGACTTGGCATTTTTGTTGGGTGTCATCCTCATCTTTGTTCAGTTTGGATCCATTGCTTTTGCCGACATTTTCCCAGCGGCCCGCCAGATGCCCGATAATCAACCCATGATGGTTGCTATCACCCTATTACTGTTCATCGGCGCTACCGGTAAAAGCGCCCAGCTTCCTTTATACACCTGGCTTCCTGATGCGATGGCCGGCCCTACTCCTGTTTCTGCGCTTATCCACGCCGCCACCATGGTGACCGCCGGTATCTATATGGTGGTCCGCTCCAACGTGCTTTATTCGTTGGCGCCATTTACACTCGACGTGATGGCCACCATAGGAACGGTTACCGCCCTATTCGCAGCGACCATTGCGCTTGGACAAACCGACATAAAAAAAGTGCTCGCCTACTCCACTGTTTCGCAACTTGGCATGATGGTGGCCGCACTGGGCGCCGGCGCTTACGCCACCGCCATTTTTCACGTAACCACACACGCCTTCTTTAAAGCGTTGCTGTTCCTTGCTGCAGGCAGCGTTATTCATGCTATGAGTGGAGAGCAGGATGTTCGCCGCATGGGCGGCCTTCGCAAAAAACTTCCGGTTACTTATTTCGTTTTCTTAATCGGCACACTTGCCATCAGTGGTATTCCTCCGTTTGCCGGCTTCTTTTCCAAAGACGAGATACTTGCCCATATGTGGGTACAAAACAAAGTACTCTTCGTGGGACTTGCTCTTACAGCGGTTTGCACAGCGCTGTATATGTTCCGGCTGTTTTTCATGACGTTCTTCGGCGCTTTCCGCGGTACGCACGAACAAGAGCACCACTTGCATGAATCTCCAGCCGTTATGACCATTCCGCTCATCGTTCTGGCAATACTTAGTACGGTTGGCGGCCTTCTTGGAATTCCGGAAATATTTGGCGGCCACCATCACCTCCGCGCACTTCTTGCTCCACTTCTTTCTTTCCCGGCCAGCTTGTTAAACGAAGAGCCGTCGCATACGTTTGAATGGATTATGATGGGAACCACCCTGTTGGTGTTAGCAATCGTTATCCGTACGGTTTACCAATCGATTGTTGTTCGCGCAGAGCTGCCGTCGTCCGACGATAAAGACATTACTGGCACACAGCGCTTGCTGGCAAACAAATATTACGTGGACGAAATCTATCAGGCCGCCATTGTGAAACCACTTCGCACGTTCGGTTCCTTTTGTGGAAACATAATAGAAAATTATATCATTGACGGCGCTGTTCGTACTGTGAATGCCGCAGTGAATACCGCCGGATCCGGAACACGTAAGTTGCAAACCGGAAATGTCGGTTTTTATGTTTTCGCAATGGTGCTCGGCATCCTTGCCATTCTTGTTTATAACCTCATCATACGCTGATCGAATTACGTTCAGGATACTTTCACCGATGCTACCGCTTCTCTCAACGCTCATATTCCTTCCGCTGCTTGGCGGACTGATCACTTTTTTCAGCGGCGTCAACGCGCGCAAAACGGCGTTGGCTGTTGCGCTCGTTGAACTCGCACTTTCGTTGTGGGTGCTATTGGCTCACTTTGTGCCCACGGCCGGCATGCAATTGGTGGAAGACTACTGGTGGGTCGAATCACTGGGTATTAGTTACAAGATGGGACTGGACGGTATCAGCATGGCACTTGTGCTGTTGACCACCGTCCTGGTTCCGCTGATTATCCTTTCTGCATTTGGCCGCGATGTAAAATCGCCGTCGCTTTATTTTGGGTTGATCCTACTGATGCAATCGGCGCTAATTGGCGTATTCGCGTCCCTCGACGGTTTCCTCTTCTATTTGTTTTGGGAGCTCGCCTTGATACCGATTTATTTGATTTGCCTCAACTGGGGCGGTGAAAACCGGACCCGAATCACCCTGAAATTTTTTATCTACACTCTTTTTGGTAGCCTGTTAATGCTCGTCGCGTTCATCTGGATGCGCGCGCAAACAGCCAATCAGTCGTTCGACATCGATCAGTTTTATGCCTTGAAATTATCTTCCGATGCACAATCCTGGATTTTCTGGGCGCTGTTTCTCGCTTTTGCTATCAAAATGCCGGTGTTCCCTTTTCACAGTTGGCAGCCCGATACATATACTGACGCGCCGACACAGGGCACGATGTTGCTATCGGGCATTATGCTGAAGATGGGTATTTATGGAGTTATCCGCTGGATGTTGCCCGTCCTTCCGATTGGCGTTGACACCTGGGGACTCCTTGCGGCTTCATTGGCTGTTGCCGGAATTGTTTATGCGTCACTGATTGCGTGGGTACAAAAAGACTTTAAACGATTGATCGCCTACTCTTCTATTGCACACGTGGGAATGATTGCCGCCGCGGTATTTACACTGTCCACACAAGGTTTATTAGGAAGCGTGGTGCAAATGTTAAGCCACGGCGTAAATGTCGTTGGACTTTTTCTTGTTGCTGACATTCTTCTTCATCGTACCGGAACGCGAGACCTTGGTCAACTGGGCGGTATTCGTTCGGTTGCTCCGGCGTTCGCCACCACCTTTATCATTATCTTACTAGGTGCTGTTGCGCTGCCGTTGACCAATGGGTTTATCGGGGAGTTCATGTTGCTGAGCGGGATATTTCGCTATAACATCACACTCGCCTCACTGGCTGGGCTTTCTGTGATATTTGGCGCGGTATATATGCTACGCGCGTACCGGATAATCATGCTCGGCGAACAGCAGTCATCCTCCGCAACATTTGCCGATCTCGTCTGGAACGAAAAGGCGGTATTGTATACTCTGGTTGTTTTGATTTTCCTGTTTGGTGTTTATCCCGATCCGCTTATCCGCCTGGTTGGTCCTTCGGTAGAGCATCTTCAGGAAGTGATTACCAATGCAGGCGCTGCAACGCTCCGCTAATTTTATATTGAAGTAGAACGATATACATGAATACGCTCATTGCGCTCTCCGGCTTAGGCCTGATGACACTCTTTTCCGAGATCTTCGGATTCAAGAAAATCATTCGTCCGATAATTCTCATCGGCTTGTTGACCGCCCTGGTTTTTTCGGTCGCCGACTGGAACACCAACCAATCCCTGTTCAACGACATGGTGCTGGTTGATAATTATGCTGTGGCGTTTTCTACTTTGTTGATCGGTTTGACCCTACTTTGGTTTTTATTGTGCAACAACCTTTTTTTCGATCCCGTCACCGAGGTTGATCATTCTGCACTGGCGGTCTTTGCACTTATCGGTGCTGTCTGCATGACCATGTACAGCAATATGATCATGCTGTTTTTGGGCATTGAAATTCTTTCCATATCCCTATACGTATTGGCGGGCGCCGACAAAACCAATCTGGCCTCCAACGAAGCGGCGATCAAGTACTTTCTAATGGGTGCATTCGCTACCGGATTCTTGTTGTTCGGAATCGCTCTTACCTACGGAGCCACCGGAAGCTTTTCGTTGGCCGCTATCAATACCGCGGTTTCAAACGGACCCGGTCCCAATATGATGATGCTTACCGCCGGCGTCTTACTGCTGCTTATTGCCATGTCGTTTAAGGTTTCGGCCGCACCATTTCACTTCTGGGCGCCCGATGTTTACCAGGGTGCACCCACCGCCGTTACTGCTTTTATGTCGACGGTGGTTAAAACAGCCGCTTTTGCTGCTTTTTTACGCCTTTTTTCAACCGTCTTCTCCTCCAATACAGAGGTTTGGTCATCCACCCTATGGGCAATTGCGGCTTTAACAATTCTGCTGGGTAATATCGCAGCCGCCGCTCAGGAAAACATAAAGCGAATGTTGGCCTATTCCAGTGTTGCACACGCCGGGTATATGCTTCTCGCCATCCTTGCCATGAACCAACTGGCCGCCGGCGCACTCTTTTTCTATTCCGTGGCCTATAGCCTGTCTTCCCTCCTATCCTTCTCTATACTTCTGATTATCAGCCAAAAAACGGGGTCCGAAACGATTAGTGGCTTCCGCGGACTGTTCAAATCGAATCCTCTGCTGGCCGTACTGACGATTGTCGCCATGCTCTCCCTTGCCGGCATTCCCCCAACCGCCGGCTTCTTTGCCAAATATTTCGTTTTCACGGCCGCCCTAGATGCCGGCTACCTCGGCTTGGTAATTTTGGCCGTCGCCGGTTCGCTGATTGGTGTTTACTACTATTTCCGCCCACTAATGGCTGTTTTTACGCCATCGTCCGATAGTCAAGAGTTTTCGGTCGACAAAACAACGGTTTTCGTTCTTGTTTTGTTGGCGATCGCTTCGTTGGCGCTCGGTATTTCTCCGCGCTGGCTGACCGCCCTCTTTAGCTGATCTTTCATAGTTGAAATTAAGGTTAAATTCACACCAATGCTTTTGGCGTTGGCGTTGGAAATTCCTAATATTGTCGTCCCTAAAAACGCTTATAAAAGGCAATTTTTAACAGCGTTTTTCGTTATCAAACCGAAAACACCAAATCATCTTAAACAACCGTAGTAACTCATGAACAGCACTTCTTCAAAAGGCGGAAGCAACATCCAATCCCTCATTTCGGCGCTTGTTATTCCTCTCTCCATCGTTATCGGATTTGTAATCTGGAAATTTGTCCTTGGTGATCCATCCGGCTTTGAAGGCGGCGACACCGAAAAGAACCCGCTGCAGGGAAATATCCTTGCCATGATGTACAAAGGCGGTTATATCGTACCGGTTCTTATCGGAACATTCATCACCACCATCACCTTCTCCATTGAGCGTTTCATTTCCATTAATAAGTCAAAAGGAACAGGAAACATCGAGACCTTCATCCGTAACATCCGTTCGTTGATGGCTCAGGGCGATATCGCCGGTGCAAAGGCAGCTTGTGCCAAGCAGCGCGGCTCTATCGCCAACGTGGTGAACGCCGGCCTTGATGCATACGGCCACATGCAGAATGAGCGCAATATGGACAAAGAGCAAAAGATGGCGACCATCCAGAAGGAACTGGAAGAGGCTACCACATTGGAGCTTCCTATGCTTTCTAAGAACCTTGTCATCATCTCTACTATCGCCTCTATCGCTACCCTCCTCGGTCTGTTCGGAACGGTACTTGGGATGATCCGCGCGTTCGCGGCGCTCGCTACTGCAGGTGCTCCGGATGCTGTTGCGCTTTCTACCGGTATCTCTGAGGCGTTGATCAACACCGCGCTGGGTATTGGAACCTCCGCGCTGGCTATTATCATGTACAATTTCTACACCAGCAAAATCGATAGCATCACCTACGGTATCGATGAAGCCGGTTACAGCATTGTTCAGTCGTTCTCTGCACGCAACCAAGGAAACTGATCCGCTTCACGGATTAATTCACCCGAGTTAATAACATCAGTAATCCTTCGTAATGCCGAAGATCAAAATACCAAAGAAAACTCCGAGCCTGGACATGACCCCAATGGTCGATCTGGCGTTCTTGCTGGTGACGTTTTTCATGCTCACCACCAAGTTCCGTCCGGATGAGCCGGTGGTAGTGGACCAGCCGTCTTCCGTTAGTGAAATTCCGTTGCCTGACAAAGGAGTAATCATGCTGACGATTGACAATCGTGGCCGCGTGTTCTTCAATGTAGAAGGCCAGCAAACTCGCCTCGACATCCTGGATCGTCTGGCAGAACGCTTCACGCTCACGTTCGACGAAAAAGAAAGAAAGCGTTTCTCTGTTCTGTCCTCCATTGGCATGCCGAAAGAGCAGCTGAACAACTACCTCAAGGCTACCGATGACGAGCGTAAAAAGATGAACCTGGAGACGATGGGTATTCCCACCGATTCTACCAATAATGAATTAACGTACTGGATTAACGCGGCACGTAACGTAGCTCCACGCTACAGCATCGCCATCAAAGGTGATCGTGATGCCGACATCCCTACGGTCAAGCGCGTTATTGAAATCCTTCAGGAAAATAAAGCCAATCGTTTCGCCCTCATCACCAATCTCGAAGGCGCTGCGACGGAAGAAAAGAAATAATATTCACCCCGCTGTGACCGTTATGGTTACAGTAAACAATCATACCCTTCTCCGGTAAACAATAACCATGGCAGAAGTACAACAACAAGACGGCGGCTCCGATAAGGGGAAACACAAGAAGCTACGCGCCAAGAAAGCATCCACGCACATCGACATGACACCGATGGTGGATTTAGCGTTCCTGCTGCTCACCTTCTTCATTCTCACCACGACCTTCAGCAAGCCGAAGACGATGGATATTACCATGCCTGTAAAGGACAAGGTAGAGGATGAAGACCGCACAAAAGTTCCGGCATCACAGACGCTTTCTATTCTGTTGACGGAGAACGACCGTATTATTTGGTACATGGGTATTGATGACCCTACAATGCCACCACAAACTAATATCGCAGACTTTTCGCAAGACGGTTCTCGAAGCATTCGAAATGTGCTGTTGGAAAAGAATAAACTCGTTTTCGATCAGGTTAAGCTGGTGGAAGACTCTGTAAAGCGCGGATTGATTGAAGATAATCCGGATGTCATCAAACAGCACAAAGCATGGGTGAAGGCAGCCGAAAAGAAAGGCCTTATCGTTCTGATCAAGCCGGACGATAAATCAAAGTATAAGAACCTGGTCGATATGCTCGATGAGATGCTGGTCTGTAATGTCGGTCGCTACGCGATCGTCGAACTTTCCGACTCTGAACTCGAATTGATCAAGAACACTCAATAAAAAAGCTGACGCATGAATATCCACGGTTGGAACGATGCGGTAAATCCCGAACGCGTTGAGCTGGTTTTTGCGAACCGGAACAAAGAATATGGCGCTTACCCGCTTCGTAAGAAGTACGAGAAGCGCGTGTTGATGGCATTTATCGTTACCCTTTCTGCGATTCTATTAGCGGTCATCGTACCGAAACTGATATCCTTGTTGAATAGCGTGGTCTCCAGCGATAATGCTGCGATGACCGAAGCCATCACCTTGGCGGAGCCGCCGCCAATTGACAAAACAACACCTCCGCCACCGCCGGTAATTCCTCCGCCACCGGTGCAACAGACCATCAAGTTCACACCGCCAAAGGTGGTGAAAGACGAGGAGGTTCAGGAGCCACCTCCAACACAGGAAGAGGTTAAAGAAGTTCAAGTTTCTACTGTAAACCAAGAGGGTTCTAAGGATATTATCGACGTTCCTACCGATCCGGTAGTGGTGGAAGAGGAAAAGGTCTTTACCGTCGTTGAGGAGATGCCTTCTTTCCCTGGCGGCGAAGAACAGCTTTTCAAATACCTGCGTAACAATATCAAGTTCCCTGCAGTTGCCCGTGAAAACGGAATCCAGGGACGTGTATTTGTTACCTTCGTGGTTGACAAAGACGGCAAAGTGAAAGACGCCAAGATCCTTCGTGGTATCGGTGGAGGTTGCGACGAAGAGGCACTTCGCGTTATCCGTAACATGCCTGATTGGAAAGCCGGAAAACAAAATGGTCGTGCAGTGTCCGTTCAATACAACCTGCCGGTCAACTTTACGCTGAAATAATCCTTCTTAATGACGACGCAAAAATCTCTTGCGTCCGGTATTCGTTTTTATATCAACCTGTTGATGATCGCGCTCTATGCGATCGCCGGACTGATTTTACTCTTCTTTTGGTCGCCCGAAAACCTTCCCTCTTTTAATCGGACGGTCATTGGAATAGCACTTCTTATTTATTCTCTTTATCGCTTCCGGCGTTTCTATCGGAAGACAAAAACCGCTTCGGAGGAAACTGATGATCAAGTCTAAACTAGTTGCCTCGACGCTTTTGTGTGCATTGTTTATTTCCGGTTGCGGCGATGCGCTCAAATCAAAATACGACGACACGCCTACGTCCGGCAACGTGCCTATTGTTGTTGATGAATCCTACGCGCCGCTGGTGGGTGTTGAACTGGACACCTTCATGAAGTTGTATAAATATGCCACCGTTCGTGCGACATACCTTCCGGAGTCAGAAGTATTTCGTCGGCTGTTGAACGACGACTCTGTTCGTATAGCCATTGTTTCCCGCGAACTTAATGAAGAAGAAAAGGCGCAGATGACCGCGCAGAAAATAGTTCCACGCACTACTAAGGTCGCCGTGGACGCTGTTGCGCTGGTCATCAACAATCAAAACCCCGATTCACAATTGGTTTTCCGCCAGCTCGCCGCTATTTTTCGTGGAGACATTCGTCGGTGGAATCAGCTTTCCTCTTCCGGCCTCCGCGATTCCATTCGCATTGTTTTCGACAAAAACGGATCGGCCAACACTCGATTTCTGAAAGAGACGTTTTTAGACGATGCAGCGTTCCCGGCCAACTGTTTTGCCACTAGCTCCAATGCGGCGGTTATTGATTATGTCGCAAAAACACCTGGTGCTATCGGCGTGGTTGGGGTCAACTGGATCAGCGATCGTGAGGACGAAGACGTTGAACGGTTTTTGTCCAATGTTCGGGTGGTGGAACTGAGTTCCCGGGAAGATTCCGTTGGAAACGAGTATTTTGGCCCATTTCAGGCGTATATTGCACTCAAGAAATACCCCCTGATTCGCGATGTTATGGTTATCAGCCGGGAAGGCCGAAACGGACTTGGCACGGGGTTTGCTTCCTTTTTTGCCGGAGACCAGGGCCAACGACTGGTTCGCCTCTCCGGAATGTTGCCGGCTAATATGCCGGTGCGTATTATAAAGATCAGTGAGTAATATGAAATCAATGAAAACCATTCTTGTTTTTTTCGGTGGACTGCTGCTGACCGCCTGCGCATTTGGACAAACACTCGAAGAGGCTCGTCGCCTTACCGAAAACGAACAGTACGAAGCAGCTTCCGCCATTTACACATCGTTGCTGGCTAAAGACGCTACTAATACAACGCTGTATTATTACTTCGGCGAGAACCTGCTCTTGGATGAAAAGCCCGACAGCGCAGTGTTGATTTTTGAAAAAGGTCTTGCTGTTGATCCGGCCAACCTGCTGAATAAGATCGGTAAGGCCAAGGAATTATTAAACCGTACCAATGCCGCCGAGGCGAAAAATGCCAGTGAATTGGATCCTGCTAGTGAAGAGTTAAAGCTGCGCGCTCAGGAAGCAGCGAATGATGTGGCAACGGCTACTGCACTTATTGAAGAAGCGGTTAAGGCGGCACCCGCAAAAAGTGCTATCGTATACATTGAAGCGGCCGACGCACTGATTCGTTATCGAAATAAAAATTTGGATCGCGCCAAAACGTTGCTGGAAAAAGCCAATACCATTGACGCCAAAAATGTCGAAATTAAATTGCTCTTCGGAGATATTTATACGGAGCTGAATAACGGATCGCTTGCGGCTCAGTATTACAACGAAGCGCTGGACTTGAACAAAA
Source organism: Candidatus Pollutiaquabacter sp. (assembly GCA_903854075.1). Classification (GTDB taxonomy): domain Bacteria; phylum Bacteroidota; class Bacteroidia; order AKYH767-A; family 2013-40CM-41-45; genus Pollutiaquabacter. The sequence goes on from CAINVI010000326.1 coordinate 12,732, forward strand.
CATCGCCGCGTGCCATTGTCAGCAAGGGGCGTTTGTATAAACGCTCCACCAATTACGAAGGAGCTGCTGTGGAATTTCAGAATGCTATTGCTATTGATGCCAATTACGCGCCCGCACACCGTGAGCTCGGCGAAACATACTTCCGTCAGGGTAAGTTGGAAAAAGCAAAAGAAGAATACCGCACCTACCTTACCTTGTCGCGCAACAATTGTAATGCACGCATTCGTTACGGATCGTTTCTTTATTTGAGCAAGGATTATTCCGGGGCTATTGCCGAGATGGAGCAGGTGTTGAAAGCGTGTGACGCTACCAATCCGCAGCCCTATCGCATAGCGGCGATTTCATATTATGAAACGAAGGATTATGCAAAAGCTACCGAAGCGGTCAACAAGGTTTGGAAACTGGTGCGTGAAGACCGCCGCACATCAAAAGATTATGAATACTATGGAAAGATATTAATAGCGACAGGACAGGATTCTCTCGGGCTAGAGTATGTTAAACAAGGTTATGCCGCTGATCCCTCTCGCGCCGAGTTACTCTCTGATATTGCCAACACGTATTTCAAATCAAAAAAATACACGGAAGCCATAATCTGGTTCAAGAAGAAGATTGATGGGGGAAAAGATGTGCGTTCTGCCGATTACTTTACGCTCGGTCAGGCACAATACTATGAAAATCAATTTTCCGATGCCACCACTTCGTTCGCTAAAGTGAACGAGGTTTCACCAAAATATGTTTCCGGTTACTTCTGGCGCGCCCGCGCAAATGCACAACTCGATTCTACTTCTGAAGCCGGTCTCGCCAAACCATTCTATGAAAAGTATGTGGAGCTGGCCGCCGTAGATTCGGCATCAACGGTAAAATATAATGCTGGTTTGGTAGAAGCCTATACGTATCTGGCATCGTATCAGTTCTTGATTGCGAAGGATAATGCCGCCACGCTGGATTATTTACGAAAAAAGGCGCTGTTAAATCTTGATCCGGAAGAATTGAAACGCGTACAGCTCAACATCAAGCAGCTGGATGGAAGCAAGTAAAAGACCACTAAAAAATCCCGGGATCCCCGGGATTTTTTATTTGCTGACGGCCGTAATGGCTGGTGCTGTAATGTAGAATTTGATTACTTTACGACTTCAAACCACACCCCATTATTTATGAGCTTATTCATTAAGAAACCACTTGACCATGTTTTGTCACAGGCGGCAGATTCCGAGAAAGGACTAAAACGAACACTGGGCGCCGCAAATCTTGTTGCGTTGGGCATCGGCGCCATCATCGGTGCTGGACTATTCGTACGAACCGCCGCCGCTGCCGGCCAAACATCTGGACCTGGCGTCACACTTTCGTTCATCGTTGCGGCCATTGGATGTGCATTTGCCGGATTGTGTTATGCAGAGTTCGCCTCCATGATTCCGATAGCCGGCAGTGCTTATGCGTACAGCTATGTAACCATGGGCGAACTTGTCGCCTGGACCATTGGTTGGGCGTTGATTATGGAATATGCGCTGGGCGCAGCCACTGTTTCTATTGCCTGGAGCGAATACCTCAATAAGTTGTTGGACGGCGGAATACCGTATGAATGGTGTCATTCGCCATTCGAGAGTTTTACAGACAACGCCGGTGTATTTCATCAAGGAGTCATGAACGCTCCCGCGCTTGTCATATTATTACTATTGACGCTATTATTAATTCGTGGCACACAAGAGTCGGCGTTTGTAAACTCCATCATTGTATTTATAAAAGTGGCCATCGTTCTGCTCTTCATTGCCCTGGGATGGCAATATATCCGTCCTGAAAACCTCACCCCCTATATGATTCCTGAAAACACTCCTCCGGTGTTGGACGGTGCCGGTAAAGTCATTGCCGATTACAGCGGCTGGAACAAACACGGCTGGGGAGGAATATTGGGCGGAGCGGCCATTGTCTTTTTTGCGTTCATCGGATTTGATGCAGTAAGTACTGCTGCGCAGGAAGCAAAGAACCCTAAGCGTGATATGCCCATTGGAATTTTAGGTTCATTAGTAGTTTGTACTATACTTTATATCCTATTCGGACACGTGTTAACCGGTGTTGCCAACTGGAAAGAGTTTGTTGATCCCGAAAAAGGCCGAGAAGCGTCTGTTGCTTACGCGATCTCCACGTATATGAAAGACTATGCGTGGCTGGCTACGGCGGTGACCGTGGCGATTCTTGCCGGATTCTCTTCGGTGATTCTGGTCATGCTTATGGGTCAGAGTCGTGTGTTCTATACCATGAGTAACGATGGGCTTATTCCTTCTGTCTTTGGTGAACTTCATCCCAAGTATAAGACACCTTACAAGGCGAACATGATTCTGTTCCTTTTCGTAGGGGCATTTGCCGCGTTCGTTCCCGGTCACGTTGCGGGCGATCTTACTTCTTTCGGTACGTTATTTGCCTTTGTATTGGTGAGTATTGGAGTATGGATGCTTCGTGTAAAAGCGCCTAACATCGAACGTCCATTCCGCGCTCCTTTAGTACCGGTTGTTTCAACACTTGGTGCTCTTATCTGCTTAGCGATGATTGTTGGACTAGATTCACAAACACTCAAAGTTGCTTTTGCGTGGATGGCGTTGGGGTTTGTTGTCTACTTTTTATACAGTAAGAAAAACAGCAGACTGCGTCAGTATGGCGACATAATGCCGAAGGCTTCTGACTTCGAGAAACGTTAAACAATAGTTTTATGTGAAAAAGCGGGCTTATTTATGGCCCGCTTTTTTTATGCCCTTTCCAAGAACCTTTTACCTGTTTTAGAGTAAAAACATGATGTTGCCTGAACTATGTTAACCATCCTGTTGTATACGGAGTCGCTGTGGCGCGATGTATGGCTGATTATCGTCAGCTTTCTGCTTTTTACAGGCACGATCTTTGTTTATTTTCGTCTGCGTACCAGCACCTTCAGTCGCTTTACTGAATTGTTGGAAGAGCGGGTTCAGTTTAAAACCCGACAGCTCGTAGAGAAAAACATTGAGCTGGAGAAGTTGTCGTTGGTTGCTTCCGGAACCGGTAACGCGGTACTGATTGCCGGACCAACAGGAAATGTGGAGTGGGTGAACGATGGATTTCTTCTTCGTTATGGCGTTTCACAGGAAAGTGTCATAGGGAGTCGAATAAATTTGCTGGGGATCCACCACGGTGTTGACCGTGAAATTGCAGCAGCGATTACGGATAAGCATTCGCGTACATTTGAATCGTACCTGGTAAAAGATCACGGTAAGGAAAAATGGATATCCACCACACTTACACCCGTGTTTGATGAAGTGGGCGGCACACTTAAAAAGCTGTTGCTGGTTGATGCGGATATTACCCCCACCAAATTAATGCAGCAGCAGATCGAACGCTCTCTTCGTGAGAAGGATGTGTTGTTAAAGGAGATTCACCACCGCGTGAAAAACAATTTGCAGATTATTATTAGTCTGCTTAATCTTCAGTCGGGCTATATTAAAGACGAGTCCACCCTCAAGGCGGT
>CAINVI010000327.1 GCA_903854075.1 Candidatus Pollutiaquabacter sp.
CGAAGAAATTGCTGCCGTACTGCGCCTTTGCAATGCGGAGAATATTCCCGCAACACCGCGCGGGGCCGGTACCGGACTTAGCGGTGGTGCGCTACCTGTATTTGGCGGTATTATTATTTCCATGGAACGGTTCAATGCCATCTTGTCGATTGATGACCGTAACCTCCAGGCAACCGTAGAGCCCGGTGTTATTAACCAGGTCTTTCAGGATGCGGTAGCCGAAAAAGGACTTTTCTATCCGCCGGATCCGGCCAGTCGCGGCAGTTGTTTTTTAGGTGGGAATCTCGCGGAATGTGCCGGCGGACCGAAAGCGGTGAAGTACGGTGTCACTAAAGATTATGTGCTGAACTGTGAAGTTGTTCTGCCAACGGGCGAAATCATCTGGACCGGCGCTAATGTATTGAAGAACTCCACCGGCTACAACTTGACACAGTTGTTGGTCGGCAGCGAAGGAACGCTGGGGATAATTACCAAGATTGTTTTTCGTTTGGTGCCGCTGCCCACTGAAAACTTGTTGATGCTTGTGCCTTTTTTTAGTGCTGAGAAAGCATGCGAGGCTGTTTCTGCGATTTTCAGGAGCGGTGTGACACCTTCAGCCTTGGAATTCATGGAACGGGATTGTATCGAATTTGTGATGCGGCACGTGGACGTGAAAGTTCCGCTCAAAGATGGAATTCAGGCGCAGTTGTTCATTGAAGTAGACGGTAACGATAAAGAAATCCTTTTCAGGGACTGCGAGAAGATCTCTGAAGTGTTGTATCAATACGAATGTGATGAAATACTTTTCGCAGATACAGCTCAGCAGAAAGCAGATCTTTGGCGTGCCCGACGCTCTGCAGGAGAAGCGGTAAAATCACATTCTATTTACAAGGAAGAAGATACCGTTGTTCCTCGCGCAGAGTTGCCTAAGCTGTTGAAAGGTGTTAAAGACATCGGAGCGAAATACGGTTTTCGTAGTGTTTGCTATGGTCACGCCGGTGATGGAAATCTGCATGTCAATATCATCAAGGAAGAAATAAGCGACGAAGATTGGAATACCAAAGTTCCGTTAGGGATACGGGAGATTTTCAAGTTGTGCGTGCAGTTGGGAGGAACCATTTCGGGCGAACACGGAATCGGTTACGTGCAAAAGCAATACATGGATATTCCATTCGATGCCGTTCAATTGCAACTGATGAAAGGAATCAAACATTTGTTTGATCCGAAGGGAATACTTAACCCCGGAAAAATGTTCCCGACTTATTAAACTTCTGTAATATTGCCGCACATGAAAGATAAAGTGGTTTTGATAACCGGCGCTTCTTCCGGAATCGGTCGCGCATTAGCGCAAATCTTCGCTGCACACGGATCAAAAGTAGTTCTGATGGCACGACAGGAAGAAAAGTTACGTGTACTGGCGGATGAATTGAAAGAAAAAAACGCTGAAGTAGCGGTGTTCGCCGGGGATGTGGCGGAAGAAAAGGATTGCCGGGCTATGGTAGAATTGGCAGTGCAACGGTTCGGTGGCGTAGATGTGCTTATCAATAATGCCGGACTTTCCATGCGTGCGCTTTTCAATGAACTTGATCTGACGGTTATCCGACAACTGATGGACGTGAATTTCTGGGGAACTGTTTATTGCACGAAATATGCCTTGCCGGAATTACTCAAGTCCAAGGGAAGTCTGGTCGGTATTTCCTCCATCGCAGGTAAAAAAGGGTTGCCGGCTCGAACCGGTTACTCTGCCTCCAAATTTGCCATGGAAGGATTTATGGAAACGTTACGTACCGAGAATCTGAAAAAAGGATTGCATGTCTTGGTGGCTTGTCCGGGGTTTACAGCATCCAATATTCGCAATGCGGCATTGGCTAAAGACGGTAGTTCTCAAGGCGAATCGCCACGCGACGAGCAAAAGATGATGTCGGCAGAAGAAGTGGCGGCGCGTATTTATCGTGGCGTCGTGGACCGTAAGCGTGATCTTGTCATGACCACCGAAGGGAAACTGGCAGTATGGCTGAACCGATTGTTTCCATCCTGGAGCGATCGGTTAATTTATAACCACATGGCCAAAGAAGCCGATTCTCCGCTCAAGCAGTAGGTCGTAATTAGCGAACGTCAATTCGAATTTTAGATACTCCCAGCAAACGGCTTTTATCGCCGTAGACATAAACTACATAGTTGCCTTTTTTGTAAAAACGCAATGGCTGCACAAACCATAACCAGTCTTGCTGCACGGGCAGATTCACCGAGCTCTCGAATTGCTCTTTTCCCTGTGGACCTATTTGATAAATATCGATGGTGGCTTCATTCAGTTGTAGCGGCCGTGGATACGTCACTAATGCCTGTACGGTTCCGCCGGTTGGACGGATAATAAAATAATTGCTTGGCTTTTGAGCATTTCCATTTCGGTCAACTTTTTCGCAGAAGGTGAGCTGTTGCGATAGGACAGGAAGACTATACAATCCTATCAAGAACAGGAGCAGTGCAGTAGAAAAACGTCGGAGCTTAAAGGCGACCATTGGATGGCACGGTAGTTAGAATCGTACGTTGAGACGCAAGTTGAGTTGTCGCATCGTCAGATAGTTCGGTACAGCATATTTTCGCGCATTGGAAACATCGGTAACCCAGGTATAAGAAGCCACGTTGGAAACTTGTAATAAATTGAAAATTTCCAGACCAATCCACATCGATTCTAAACCGTTTAGCACTTTGCTTTTAGGTTTTTTCACGACATCTTCGCCCACAAGCTGCTTGGAAAAACTAATATCCACTCGACGATACGGAGGCGCCCGGAAGATATCCTTGTAACGGTCCTCTCCAGGAGGGCCAAATGGTAAGCCTGTTCCAAAAGCCAGGAATAAGGACATTTTAAACGTTGGGGATTTTGGTAGATAATCCTGAAAGAAAAGACTGAAGCTTACGCGCTGGTCGGCAGGACGCGGAATGAAGCCGGGTTCAATTCGTACACTATCGACCGCCACTTGATCATACGTATAGCCGGGGATGATTTTTTCACCGTACTGATTGTAACGGTTGTAATAGAAATCACCTTGGAGATTTTCTTCAGTTTTCAGGAATGATAGGCTGGCCCATGATTCCGTTCCAGGAACGAATTCTCCGAACAATCTGAAATCAATTCCGGTGGAGTAACCGGATGAACGGTATTCGGGAAGATAGCGAATGCGCAGGTTGTCGATCTTATAGGGAATGAGTTCCTCTAAGGCTTTGTAATAAACTTCCGACGTAAGTTTGAATTCACGTCCCATCGCTAAAAAGGTAAAATCATTACCTAGTACAAAGTGGATTGATTTCTGGGATGGGGTAGTCGGATACAAGGTGCCGTCAAGACTACGAATTTCACGGTAGAATGGCGCTTGATAGTAAACACCAGCAGCAGCCCTGAAATTAACAGTACGGTTCCAGTCCGGTTTGAAGTTGATGGAGCCGCGTGGACTGATCATCAGTTGCTCGTTCAGCGAATAATAGAGTGCGCGAATTCCGCCGGTCAGCGTGATTCTATCGGCTGTGCCGAACTGACGAGAGCCCTGAACAAAACCGCTAAAACGTTCTGCAGTGACATTGTTTCTGGCAATGACAACGTCATTTAGCGTAATCTGCGGATTGATGGAATCACGGAACGATGGAATGGAGAAGCCGGAAGAATCGTTGTAATTCCATTCGTGTAATTTGTCTTCGAAAGATTCCTGTTGTGCTTTTATGCCCCAGGACAGCAAACCATTATCGTAAACCGTTTCGCCGCGATGCTCAGCACTGGAAACGCGTGCTTCCAGACGATTACGTGCATGATTGAGAAATGAACCAACGCCAAGATTGAAAGCAATATCACCAAAATCATCTTTGCCAAGATCGGCTTCCAGCTGGTCCAGGAAATATTGTCCCAGGATGTCGAAATTTTCTTCTTCGCGTGTTCGGTAAGTTGAAAGAATCAGTTTCAGCTTCACGTTATCCTTTGGGCGGTAGGTGGTTGATGCGGCACCCGTCATCGAAATATAACGGTCGATTTCTCGTCCTTCGAAATAAACCGTGAACCGTTTGGCATCATTAATCGTTCCAAAGTTGGTTTCCCGGTTTTCAGGAATGAGATTGTATCGGTTTCGGGCGAAATTGCCGAACAGTTCTACGTTCCATTTTTTATTGATGTCGAAACCCGTGAGCACTTGAACGTCCGTAAAGGAAGGACGATATTCACCTTTGGTTTCAAAGGAATTCAATAAGTATTGGTTTGACTTCTGCCGTACGCCGGCCATGTAATACCATTTGCCGTTCTTACTGCGATTTTCCAGTTCCAGTCCACCGCCCAACAATGAAGCATAAGCAGCTCCGGCAAACTTTTTCGGCTTTTTATATTGGATGTCCAACACCGATGAAAGCTTGTCGCCGTATTTTGCATCGTAACCTCCCGCCGAAAAACTGATGGATTCTACCATGTCGGGATGAATAATGCTTATCCCTTCCTGCTGTCCGGCGCGTACCAGCAGCGGCCGGTAAATTTCAAAATCATTGATGTAAACCAGGTTCTCGTCGAAGTTGCCACCGCGTACGGAGTATTGCGAACTCAACTCGTTCGATGAGTTAACGCCCGGCATGGTTTTGAGAATGTCTTCTACGCTTTGATTCGGCGTTGGAAGTACAGAAATGACTTTTGGATTGATCGGCGTGACGTTCATCATGCGTAACGAACGTTCTTCGATGACCACGTCTTTCATTTCATAAATCTTCCCTTGTAGCGTTCTGTTGATGGTCTTTATTTCATCCGCCCGTAGCTGAGTGTTCAACGTATCGGCTTTAAGTCCGGTATAGGAAAAGATCAGTTTGATCGGTTTATTGGCAGGAACCGACAATCGGAATTTGCCGTCATCGCCGGTGGTAATACCGATAGGTTCGCCAAAGACTGCTACAGTGGCGCCAAACAAAGGCCTTTGTAAGGAGTCGCGGATCGTTCCGGCGACAGTCGCTGACTGTGACGCTGCAACGTGAAAAGTGAAAACTAAGCAAGAAAGTACGACAAGGAATCGCTTGTGCATACGATCAGTTATCATCCTTGTTATACTTGAAATCGTCGCCTGATTTCTTCTTGAAGTCCCCATTCTGCCATTGTTGTACAAAACTTGCCCAAGCGACCGGATTCAACAGGTTATTGGGAGGTAATTGTCCGGCATAGTACAGTCGGCTCGATTGTTCCTGCATCTGCCATTTGAAATTCATACTGCCGTCCATGGGAGTCACAGCTGCCAGGTATTCCAGCGAGCGCCGGTCCAGGTTGCGTTGCGCTCTCGAAAGATCGTCGTAAGGCGTACGCATTCGTATGAACGCATCCTTGAATTGTTCTTTAGTAGGCCAGGGGAAAACGACCACTTCTTTCAGGAGCACCGTATCCGGCTTGAGCATCTGGATAAGGGAGCACCGGTGATCCGTGAGCGTATCCGGAATCACAAAATAATTTCTGCGGAAACCGATGGCAGCAAATTCAATGGTGTCGTTCATCTTGGCGACAAATGAAAAGAAACCGTAATAATCGGATATAGTACCGCGGTTGGTACCTCGGATCATTATGCTGGTAAACGCAATAGGGAGTAAGCTGTCGCCGGAAACCACTACACCCGAGAATTGTACGAGATCATTTTTAGTCTTTTCCTGCGCAGTCGAGGGTAAAGTGTACAACAAAAATGCGACAGGGATAATCAAACTCAGAAAATAGCGGGTGTTCATGAGGGTTCTGGTAGAGTTGTTAAAAATACCAACTTTATTCGGGCTATTGAACGAATAAATACTTAAAAAATTGACAAAAAAGTACAGTTTTTGAACCCTTGAATGATTAAATTTGTTGTATAGTGAAAAATACGGCTGATGCGTAACTATAAGTATTTCTGGAGTTTGTTGCCCGGATTGATCACCGTAGCGGGTAACCTGGCCGGAGGGTGGTGGAGTTTTTCCAATTTTGTATTCTCGCTGGGCTTGCTGGCATTCATTGAATGGTTCTTTCCGGAAGATTTGGACAACGCTCATGAAGAGGGCTCCTTCATTCCGGAACTCGTATTATTGCTGCATTTCATCGTACAAACTGCTGCTATAGGCTCACTTATTTACGGCATCACCACCGGTGCCGTTGCCGGATGGTTTATCGTTGGTGCCGCACTGTCGACGGGTGTACATTCAGGTACCAGCGCCATTGTCGTCTCGCATGAGCTTATTCATCGCAAATCTTCGCTTTGGCAATTCATTGGTAAGTATTTGTTATTTACCGCCGGTAATTGCTACTTCTTCGTAGAACATTTACGAGTTCACCATAAGTGGGTGGCTACCGATAATGATCCCGCTTCGGCGCGTCGAGGCGAATCGTTGTATGCGTTCTTCGTTCGTTCTTATTCCGGACAGTTTACCGGTGCGTGGCAATTGGAAAAAGAACGTTTACAAAAAGATGGTAAATCGGCGTTTCATAGTTCAAATTATGTCTTATTGAACCTACTGCTTCAGGCCCTATTCCTGCTTGGCTGTTTTTTAATGGGCGGTTCGTGGCTCGTACTAGCTGTAATGTTGCAGTACCTTTTAGCCAATTTCCTTTTGGAGTATACCAATTACATCGAACATTACGGGCTGACGCGAGCTGACAATGAGCGGGCTACTGAAATTCATAGCTGGCAAACGGATAAAGTAATCAGTCGGTTCATTTTGATAGACCTCAGTCGTCATGCAGATCATCATTATTACGCGTCGAAACCGTACCATGCGCTGAAAAGTTATTCGAACAGTCCAGTCTTGCCTTTTGGTTACGCCTCTGCGATTTACGTCGCGTTACTTCCACCGCTTTGGTTCAGCATCATGAACCGTCAACTCGATCGTTTTCAAGGCCATTCCTGAATATCATGAAGAGGATTAATTTATTTTCTTTTCGCTCGTTTTCGTTTTTACTACTGGTTCTCACCATGGCCGGTTGCGGCGATGATGAAGTGGTTCCATCCTCCGCAGAAGCGGGTTATTCGTATTTCCCGCTGAAACAGTCGTCCTGGATAATTTATGACGTCGATTCTATCGTTCATCTGGACAGCGATGATGCCTTCGGACAGGATACCAGTGTCGAGTATTATGATTTTCAGATTCGGGAAGTGATTGATTCGGCATTTCTGGACGGAGAGCAGGACACCGCTTGGCGCGTGAGCCGCTATAAGCGCACGAATGATACGTTGCCGTGGGAATTTCAAAATGTATGGGTCGCCAAACGAACTTCAATGAATGCTCAGCGGGTCGAGAATAATATCCGTTTTGTTAAACTGTCATTTCCGCCCGATTTGCGGGTGCTTTGGAATGGTAATGCGTACAATTATTTCCCGGAAGAGGAATACTACTACGACAATATTCATGTGCCATTACAATTACAAGGTATTTCATTTGATTCTACGTTGACGGTTGTTCAGAATGATTTTCAATCCAATGTCAACCGGATCGTTAAAAAAGAAAAGTATGCTGCCGGTGTCGGACTCATTCAGAAGGACGTAGATAGTTTACGCTTGTCGATCAATTTCGGCGGATTGCTGATTCTGAATGGGCTGGAGTATTCTCAAAAAATTAATTCATTCGGACAATGAGTAGCAAGCTCCTTTCACTATTCTTCGTTCTGTTTTTGACAAGTAATTACTCGTTAGCGCAGACGCGCGATTACTTCATTGGATTCACAGACAGAAACGGTTCGACCTATTCTCTGCAGCAACCTTTACAATTTTTGTCCCAGCGGGCTATTGACCGACGTCTACGTCAAAGTATTCCAATTATGGATAATGATCTGCCGGTAAATTCCAATTATTTGGATAGTCTGACGGCAAGGGGCGCCATTTTATTGAACTCCGTTAAATGGTTAAATGGTGTAACTGTCCGCTGCGACTCGGCAACGTTAGCTCAATTGCAGTCATTGCCATTTGTTCGTCAGTCTTTACCGGTAATGCGATTGGCTTCCTCCGGTAAAACGGTCGATAAACGAATGGAAGAAGTGGTGCCGGCGCTTCCCCAGAATATGTTACGCACTCAATTGTTGGATTATGGACTAGGCGACCGTCAAGTTCGTCAGATGAATGCTAACTTTTTACACGATCAGTCTTTTCTTGGTCAGGGAATGTTGATTGCGGTCTTTGATGCGGGGTTCAATTCTTCGGATATCATTCCTGCATTTGATAATCTGCGTAACGCAAACGGAATTTTGTATACATGGGATTTTGTGGCGCGAAATTCTGCCGTCTACGAAGACGATTCGCACGGAACGGCCGTTCTATCCTGTATGGCGGCTGACGTCAGCGGACAGCTCATTGGTACGGCTCCTTCTGCGCAATATATACTATTACGAACCGAAGATGCCAACAGCGAATTCATCATCGAGGAATATAATTGGGCCACTGCCGCTGCTTTCGCTGATAGCGCAGGAGTAGATATTATCAATTCCTCGTTAGGCTATACAGAATTCGATGACGGTGCAATGAATCACACCTATGCAGACATGAACGGAAATGTTTGTCCTTCCAGTATCGCGGCGGATGTTGCTGCAAGTAAGGGGATTCTGGTGGTAAACAGTGCCGGCAATCATGGGAATAGTTTCTGGCGATACATCAGTGCTCCGGCCGATGCTGACAGTATTCTTGCTGTAGGTGCTGTTGATTCTGCTGGCTACAAGGCATCGTTCAGTAGTTGGGGGCCGTCATCCGACGGCGATACTAAACCGAATGTGGCTACGATGGGAAGAAGGGCGGCTGTGGCCAGCTTCGACGGCAGTTACGGAACGTCAAGTGGAACTTCTTTTTCGTCTCCTGTTTTAGCCGGTGCGGCGGCTTGCCTCTGGCAAGCCCATCCGACAAAAACTAACATGGAGGTGAAGCGGGCGATAGAGCAGAGCGCCAATTATTTTAATTCGCCGGGAGATTCGCTGGGTTATGGAATTCCTAACTTCCTAAATGCATATCTGCAGCTCGGTGGAACTACATTTGATCTGTCGGCCAATGATGCCCTAGTCAGTGTTTCTCCGAATCCTTTTACGGATGAGTTGCGGATTGCTTTCTATGCAGCCGCGTCGCAGTCGTTGCATTTACGTTTGTTCGATATGTCCGGCCGACTGGTTGCCGAACAGTCTGCGACTGTTACCGGCGGCACATTGAATGCCTTGCTGTTGACGTTGCCGACGCTACCACCAAGCGGCGTGTATCAGCTGGAAATTCAGGGAGCGGATACACGTTTCCTTCGAAAAGTAGTAGCTGTTGGAGCCAATCGCTAAGGGTGATTTATCGGAACGGCAAATTTTCAGGCCGAATTTTCACACTTCCTGTAATAGATATAAACAACTGATATTTAGTTGTTTATAAATTTCAGTAATATAATCGCTAAAGGATTAATGAATGCCCATTTCCGCCAGGTAGCGTTCGGCATCAA
>CAINVI010000328.1 GCA_903854075.1 Candidatus Pollutiaquabacter sp.
AGTCCAGCTTTGCGGAATTTCCAGTATCCAATTGTGCTACAATCTTGTCGTACTGTCCACTTTTAAGCAACGCAAGCAGGTCGCCGGCGTCCTTTAATAATTTCTTTTCATCCTGGGCAGATCCAGCAAACGATATAAATAGCAAGGACAGTAAGAAGAATATTCTTTTCATAGCTTATTGATTTAATACATCATGAACTGCTGTAACTACACTATCTACGACTACCTGAAGCTGATTGTCGTCCAATGCATAAAAAACCGGTAAAGAAATCTCGGCTGCATATAACTGATACGCGATAGGATAATCTAACATGTTATATCCTAATCCTCGGTAATAACTCATCATCGGAACCGGAATGAAATGGACATTTACAGAAACATCTTTGTCACTGATACGGCGTATAATCTCATCACGTTGCGCCTCATTCACACCGGCAATCCGCAGCGGATATAAATGGTATGACGACTCGGTGTCAACCTGGTGTAAGGAAGGTGTAATGGCCCAGGAAAATTTCGACAGCTTTTCTGAATAAGCACGACATATCTGTTTTCGCTTCGGCAACGTTTCCGATTCGTACCGCGACAATTCTACCAGACCGATTGCAGCCATGATGTCCGTCATGTTCATCTTATAACCCGGCTCAACAATATCGTACCGCCAATTACCTTTTTGCATTTTAGCCAGTGCATCTTTATTCTGACCGTGCAACGACTTCACGCACAACTGCTGGTATATAGCTTGGTTGTCAAAAGGCTCCGGAAGACAAAGTGCAATAGCACCACCTTCTGCCGTGGTAAGGTTTTTCACGGCATGAAAGCTAAAGACAGAAACATCCGTCAGACTTCCGGTTAGCCGTCCTTTGTAACGAGCACCTAGACTGTGCGCCGCGTCTGATAAAATCATGATTCTGGCCAGCTGCCGTTGCTCCGGAGAATTCGGGGAGAATAGTTTTTTAATGTCAATTTCATGCACCAACGCATTCAGCGCATCGTAATCACAAGGAAATCCGGCAAAATCAACCGGCATGATCACTTTGGTTTTTGCGGTAATCGCGCGGCGAATAGTATTGATGTCGATATTGAAATCATCAGCAACATCTACAAATACCGGCGTTGCTCCACAGTGCATAATAACGTTCGCAGTCGCTGAATACGTATATGCCGGGAGAATAACTTCATCACCCGCACCAACACCAAACCAGCGCAACATCAGTTCCAGTCCGGCTGTCGCCGAGTTCAAACATAGCGTGGCTGCTGCACCGTAATAGGCCGAAAGTTCTTTTTCAAATCGCTTCGTCTTAGGACCGGTTGTAATCCAGCCAGAACGTAGCGTATCCGTCACTTCATCGATGATCTTTTGATCGATCCGGGGTGGTGAGAATGGAATCATAGATCAATCAGGCAGTTTGAATGACCGGCTTACGTGTCATATGTTCAGCTATCAGGGCACCGGCTTTGCCGTTGCCATACAAGGATAAGTCGAAATCAGGAACATTATCCATCATCCAACGGAAATTATTAAGAATCCAATCGGTGTCTGTTCCTACCAGTTTATTATACCCACGATCAACCAGTTCCGTCCATTCCGTTTCGTAACGTACCGTTAGACATGGCTTCTCGGAAAAATAAGCTTCTTTTTGGAGACCGCCACTGTCGGTAATTACCATCGAACAGTGTTCCAGCAATTGCAACATATCAAAATAAGTAGCCGGCGGAATCATACGAATAGCCGTAGGAATTCCGAATTGCTCCAATTTTTTCGCGGTACGCGGATGCACCGGCAATACAACCGGAATCTCGGCGTTTATTTTATCCAATGCTTTTAAAATAGACGCAAGTTGATCCGGATGATCTACGTTTGATTCACGGTGAAGCGTGCACAGCACAAAATCTTTCAATGTTAGTGCTTCAATGATATTGGAATGCTGTGCAGCCAACGGTTTGAAATGTAGGAAAGCATCGTACATCACATCTCCCGAATTAATGACCGAACACGGAAAATGACCAAACCCTTCGTGCTGTAAATGCTGAACACTGGTTTCCGAAGAACAGAACAACAGATCGCTGATGCGATCCGTTAGAATCCTATTGATCTCTTCCGGCATTTTCATGTTGAACGATCGCATACCCGCTTCCACGTGGGCGATTCGGATATTGAGCTTTCGAGCGGCAAGAGCTCCGGCTACCGTGGAATTCGTATCTCCATAAACGAGTAACATGTCCGGCTTCTCCGCCAGTAAAATCTTTTCTATTTCCTCCAGCATTCGGCCGGTCATAGCACCGTGCGTCAGTTGGTTAATACCCAGGTTGTAGTTTACCTCTGGAAATCCAAGCTCTTCCAAAATATCGCCCGACAAGGCCCGATCGAAGTGCTGGCCGGTATGAACAATCACCTCGTCGACTCCGGCGATTTTACGGAGCTCACGGCTGACCACTGCCGCTTTTACGAATTGCGGCCGGGCACCAATGACATTGATGATTTTCATGAAACAGGGATTCGTTTACGATTATCGATTTTCCACAAAAATACGGAATAAAAAAGCGAAAAGAAG
>CAINVI010000329.1 GCA_903854075.1 Candidatus Pollutiaquabacter sp.
AATAAAAGCCGTTTTACCCGGAATCGCGAGCCCCATGTAACCCAGTCCCATCAATATACCACCAATAGTTATGGAAGCCCGGTAACCGAGGAGTCGATCGGCCAGCAACCCGCCAATGAACGGTGTCAGGTAGACGAGCGCAATGAAGGTGCCGAAAATATCGGAAGCTTCTTTTTTCTCCAACGCCATTCCACCCTTTACTGAATCGGTCATGTAAAGAAAGAATATACCTATCATGAGGTAATAGCCAAATCGCTCCCACATTTCTGTGAAGAAGAGATACGGCAAGCCGGCAGGATGTTTCGAAGTACGTTGTGCCATAAATCAGTTTTGGACAAAAATAACGGAAATGTGTGATCGTCAAAGTTTACCCGACATTCGTTTCACTTGAATTTTACACTAATTTCGGGCAATACAAGTAACAATCGCTGTATGGATATCGCCGCACATCGCATTAAACTGATAGCCGGACCGTTGATTGCCGCCATAGCGTATGCTATGATGCGACATAGTGGGCTGGAGCACGGAATGACAGCTACGGCAGCGTTATCGGTTTGGATGGCCATCTGGTGGATGACCGAAGTCGTTGATTTAGGCGTCACCTCCCTACTACCGTTTGTCGTACTGCCGGCACTTGGCGTGATGGATGCCAATGCTGTAGCGCAACAATATATGGAGCAGACGATCTTCCTCTTTATGGGAGGATTTTTTCTGGCCTTCGCTATGGAGAAATGGAACCTCCACGAGCGCTTTGCTTACACCATTATACAGCGGACAGGATTTACACCCACCCGCGTCTTAGTGGGGATTATGGTTACCACCTTTTTTATTTCCATGTGGATTTCCAATACAGCGACTACGCTAATGATGATTACTGCTGTACTCGCCATCATCCGGCACGAACACCTGTTTGATCCGAAAGCGCGCCAGGCAATTGCAACCGGATTTTTACTGGCGCTGACTTACACCGCCAGCATTGGCGGACTGGCAACGATTGTTGGCACGCCAACCAACATGATACTCATCGGTTTCGCCGATAAAGCTTTTGGCAATACTCATGACCTTAATTTCTTGTCGTGGTTTCGTTTCGGATTTCCATTTGCACTGTTGATGGGACTTTCATTGTTTATCATCATTCGTTATCGCTATTTTAAATCGTCGCACAATCAGCCGTTCGATTCAGCCTTTATTCGCGAACAACAGGATAAACTTGGCTTCATGCGCTACGAAGAAAAAGCGGTCCTGACCATATTCGTTATAACAGTACTACTATGGTTCACCCGTTCATCCATTGATTTCGGATCGTTCACGCTCAACGGCTGGTCCACCTATTTTGCATTCGGAAAAATGATCAAAGACAGCACCATCGCTATTGGTGCTGCCGTCTTATTATTCTTATGGCCGGCCCGCGATGCTAAAAGCGAATCATTACTGAACTGGAGCGATGTTACCAAGCTGCCGTTCCGGGTGATTTTATTATTCGGCAGTGGTTTTGCTATCGCTGCCGCTTATCAGGAAAGCGGGCTTGCAACATTCCTCGCAAAAAAACTGGAGCACTTCGCCGGTATGCCGGTATGGGTGTTTACGCTGGGAATCGCTTTGCTCGTAACCGTATTGAGTGAATTCGCCTCCAACGTTGCCAGTATTCAATTGATGTTGCCGATACTGGCACCACTCGCTGTTTCACTGCATGTGCCGCCTATGACACTGATGATTCCGGCCACCATCGCAGCTTCGTTTGGATTCATGATGCCAGTAGCCACAGCACCAAATACGATTGTGTACGGAACCGGCATGGTACCGGTAAAAGAAATGATGCGGACAGGATTACTGCTGAATATCATCGGCATCCTACTGCTTACGCTGTATACCTACCTGTTCGAAAAACTGGCATGACGGTATTATTCTCCGGCCAGTCGAAGTAACCGCTGCAATAATTCCGGATCATTCGGGCGCGGCGCATTGACATCTTCAATATCTCCTTTTCGGTTGATGATCATGTAGCGGGGAATACTGTTAATCAGATAATACCGACACGCCGGCGAATTCCAGTTGCCCGGCGAAATCACGTTGACCCCCTGAATACCCATATCCTGCATCGCCTTTATCCAAGCATCACGGTTACCATCAATGGAAATGTAGAGAAAGACAATTTGCTTCTTCTGCTTATCGGTTAGGTTTTCGTGCAACTTTTTCGATTCTGGCATCATGGCACGACAAGGCCCGCACCAGGAAGCCCAGAAGTCGACATAAACGACTTTACCTTTGAAGTCGGACATCTTCACCACTTTTCCGTTAACGTCGGTGAGCTCCGGCTCTTCGTTGGCAGCTGGCGCCGGCGCAGCACTCTGAACAGGCGCAGCGGCGCGACGTTCATCGCACAGGTTGTTTACGATGGCAAAATATCCTTGCTGATCAACCGCCAATAAGTCCGACTTGAGTTTCTTGATGGTGAACGGAGGAAGGTACTGACATTCATCGCGCAGGAAGCGCGCGATATAATATGCATAAACAGGGTCGCCGAATTTTTCGCGGGCCACTGCATTTTTACGGTCAGCCGATGTAGCATAATCGGTGAACTTATTGAATCCGTTCTTCTTTGATCCGTTGTAGGTAATAAAGTATTTGATGAACTCCCGGTAAGACTGATTACATAGCGCATCCGGATTATCGTGCTTGACAGCGCTCAACTGTTCCAGCATCACCTCCGGCAATGGAGCAACAATACGTATGGCGTTATCGCTGTTAGCACGAATGATAGGATACGCCAGCAACAACGACCAATACCGGTAATTCACTTCATCTTGCATGTATCTTTTAAAAGTTTCCGTTGCCGCAGACCAGTCGGCGTGGCCTTTTAGAAATTCCAGTTGCTTCTTGCGCTGGGAGAAGATGCCCATTTCATACGCATCCGCAGTTTGGGACTTCATGGACGCATATTGCA
>CAINVI010000330.1 GCA_903854075.1 Candidatus Pollutiaquabacter sp.
AGGAGCAGATCATCTTCCCGGAGATCGACATTGACAAAGTCAACAAGATTACGGGTATGGACATCACGTTCGTTACCTCTGCAAAGACCGACGAGGAAGCACTCGAACTGCTTCGAGAATTTGGATTCCCATTCCGTACCAACTAATCAGATAACACATCAACGACAATATCACATGGCAAAAGAATCGATGAAAGCCCGGGAAGTGAAGCGCCAGCGTATGGCGGCTCGCTATGCTGAGAAGCGCGCAGCTTTGAAAGCAGCAGGAGACTACCTCGCCCTGGACAAGCTTCCAAAGAATGCATCCCCGATCCGCCAGCACAACCGTTGCAAGCTGACCGGCCGTCCACGCGGTTACATGCGCACCTTCGGTATCTCTCGCGTATTATTCCGCAAGATGGCGCTGGATGGTAAAATCCCTGGAGTAACTAAATCCAGCTGGTAATTATTCGTTGATATTCTATTCACAAGCACTAACAAATTAAGACGATGACAGATCCTATAGCAGACTTCATCACCCGGGTACGTAACGCCGTGAGAGCAAATCACCGTGTTGTACAGATTCCGGCATCCAACATGAAGCGTGAGATGACCAAAATCCTTAAGGAAAAAGGGTACATCCTCGATTATAAGTTCGAGCAGGACGAAAAACAAGGCGTGATCAAGATCGCTTTGAAGTATCATCCGGTTACCAAAGCACCGGCCATCCGCAACCTGACCCGTATCAGCAAGCCAGGCCTTCGTAAATATGCAGGCGTAGAGTCTATGCCACGCGTATTGAACGGACTTGGTATCGCGATCCTTTCCACGTCGAAAGGGTTGATGACGGATAAAGAAGCCCGCAAGGAGAACGTGGGTGGTGAGGTTCTCTGTTACGTTTATTAATCTAAAAGAAAGTCCGCATTATGTCACGGATAGGAAAACTTCCGATCAATATTCCGGCCAAGGTTGAAGTGAAGGTGGCTGGTCAAATGATCACTGTGAAAGGTCCGAAAGGAGAGCTTACACAGGAACTGAAAAACGGTGTGACCGTAAAGGTCGACGGTAGTGTCATCAACGTAGAGCGTGCAAGTGATGCTAAACAGCATCGTGCACTTCACGGACTGTACCGTTCGCTGATCAACAACATGGTGACCGGTGTGTCTCAGGGATTCACGACCCAGCAGGAGTTGGTGGGCGTCGGTTATAAAGCCTCCAACCAGGGCCAGCTGTTGGATCTAGTGCTTGGTTACTCTCACCACTTCATTTTTGAATTGCCTGCAGAGGTGAAGGTGACGACCAAGCAAGAGAAAGGTCAGAACCCTACAATCATTCTGGAGAGTGCCGACAAACAATTGCTGGGTGCTGTATCTGCAAAGATTCGTTCGCTCCGCACGCCTGAGCCATACAAAGGAAAAGGGGTGAAGTTCACCGGTGAAGTATTGCGCCGCAAGGCCGGTAAATCTGCAGCTAAAAAATAATTAAGCCATGCTGAAGAAACAAACTAGAAGACGGAACATTCGCTTCCGCATCCGTAAGAAAATCAAAGGAACCCCTGAGTGTCCTAGACTCTCTGTATTCCGCAGTAACAAACAGATCTACGCGCAGTTGATCGATGATATCAATGGTGTTACCGTAACAGCCGCTTCCTCCAGTATGAAGGAAATGCAAGACACGAAAGGTCCTAAAGTGGATCTCGCTCGTGAGGTGGGCAAGACCATCGCAGCAAAAGCGATGCAAAGCGGAATCACTACAGTGGTATTCGATCGTGGTGGTTACCTGTATCATGGCCGTATTAAGGCCTTGGCAGAAGGTGCTCGTGAAGGTGGTCTCCAGTTTTAATTCTAAAAGAAGTTACATTACTCATGTCTGCAACTAACGTAAAGCGAGTTAAATCCAGCGAGATCGAACTTAAAGATCGCCTGGTCGGTGTCAACCGTGTTACCAAAGTAACCAAGGGCGGTCGTGCCTTCACATTTGCTGCGATTGTCGTGGTAGGTGATGAGAACGGTGTGGTCGGTCATGGTCTTGGTAAGGCGAAGGAAGTGACGGATGCTGTACAAAAAGGCATCGACGACGCAAAGAAGAACCTTGTAAAGGTTCCGGTGATGAAAGGCACTATCCCTCACGAAGCACACGGAAAATTCGGCGGAGCCTATGTGTTCCTTAAGCCGGCAGCTCCGGGTACCGGCGTAATCGCAGGTGGTGCTATGCGTGCAGTACTGGAGAGTGTTGGTATTCACAACGTACTCGCGAAGTCAAAGGGCAGCTCTAACCCGCACAACGTGGTTAAAGCGACCATCGATGCACTGGCACAGATGCGCGATCCTGCAACGGTTTCTCAGCACCGCAGCCTGAAAATGGAAAAAGTCTTTAACGGCTAATTATAAATTAGCGACAACTGCATAGTGTCATGGCAAAAATGAAAATCACCTTGGTCCGTAGCGGTATTGACCGTCCGGAGACCCAGAAAAGAACACTGAAGGCGCTTGGTCTTACCAAAATGCACCGTTCGGTGGAATTGGAGATAACCCCCCAAATCAAAGGAATGATCAACAAGGTGCAGCACCTGGTTGAAGTGAAGGAAATCTGAAACAATTAAACGAATAGAAAGGAATTCATATGATGAACCTGTCAACACTAAAGCCTGCCAAGGGATCCGTCCGTGATAATAAGCGTCTCGGCCGTGGAGCCGGTTCCGGTAAAGGTGGAACAGCTTCCCGTGGTCACAAAGGGGCTCAGTCCCGTTCCGGTTACAGCCGTAAACGCGGATTCGAAGGTGGTCAGATGCCATTACAGCGTCGCGTACCTAAGTTCGGATTCAAGAACCCGTTCCGCGTTGAATATCATGGCATTAACCTGGACTCATTGCAGTCTTTGGCCGAGAAAAAGAACCTCAGCACCATCGACTATGATGTCTTGGTGGAAAACGGTATTGCTTCCAAAAATGAGAAAATTAAAATTCTTGGTCGGGGCGAACTGAAAGCCAAATTGGACGTAAAAGCACACGCTTTCTCCGCAACTGCAAAAGCAGCTATTGAATCTAAAGGAGGCACTACTTCTATCATCGAAGCATGAAGAACCTGATACAAACCATACGCAATATCTTCAAGATTGAAGATTTGAGGCTTCGCATCCTCAATACACTCTTCTTCCTGTTGATTTACCGACTGGGGACACACGTTGTTTTGCCGGGTGTAGACCCATTGCAATTAGACGCTCTTCGCCAGCAAACTTCCGAAGGTGTTCTCGGACTGCTCGACATGTTTTCCGGCGGAGCATTTTCCCACGCGTCGATTTTTGCGTTGGGAATCATGCCGTACATCTCGGCTTCGATTGTGGTTCAGTTGTTGAGTATCGCTATCCCTTATTTCCAAAAATTACAGAAAGAAGGAGAGAGTGGACGTAAGAAAATCAACAACATCACGCGTTGGTTGACAGTGATCATTACCGCTTTCCAAGCTCCGGGTTATATTGTTAACCTTCGTTCACAAGTTTCCGGTGCGATC
>CAINVI010000331.1 GCA_903854075.1 Candidatus Pollutiaquabacter sp.
GGGTAATAAAAAAAAGTGATTTTACTAATATAATAAATATTTTCTCTCTTAATTTATTTTTTTCATAATAAGATAATATTAGATCGCATGTGAATATTAACATAGCTGGATATAAAAAACTTTCGCTAAAGAGAATTGCTAAACTAAGTAGAAATGGAGATGTGTAGTTTAAGTATAATTTATTAGAAAAATTTAAAAGTATGTATAAATTAAAAATAAAAAAGATAATGTAATTATGCCAAGGGCTTATAACAAATGGATGAAAAGAAAAAATTAATATCGATCCTAGAATTGCATAACTGTAATTAATAATATTGTTAATTAATACGAGAATTATAAAAATAGAAATAGCGTACATTAAAGAAATTAAAGCAAAAATATAAATAATATTACTACTGAAAAACTTTAGAACAAAAGACTCGAGCAGTGTTGTTAGTAGACCGTGTTGCCCTGGTTTCCAATTTCTTCGATTCGATTGAAATCAAGAAACAAAAACGCGAATTCATTACTCATACAGGAACGTATAAAGGAAAGAGAATCACTGTTTTATCAACCGGAATCGGAACCGATAATATAGATATTGTTTACAACGAATTAGACGCTTTAGTGAACATAGACCTGGAAAAGCGTGAGATTAAAGACCAGCTGACTTCGCTAAACCTCATTCGCATCGGAACTTCCGGGTCCCTCCAAAAAGAGATTCCGGTGGACGGATTTGTATTCTCCTCCTTTGGCCTCGGCCTAGACGGATTATTGAACTTCTACAAACTATATAACGATGCGGAGGAGCTGGAAATCGTTTCCGCCTTTCGTAACCATTATCCCAACAGAGGGGTCCTTCCCCAGTCCTATCTCGCTCGTTGCTCCTCTAAACTGGAGAAAGCACTCAGCGAAGGTATGCACAAAGGAATTACGGCTTCCTGCTCCGGCTTTTATGCACCGCAGGGACGCGTTTTACGCTACGAACTAGCCATTCCGGACTTCATCGAACGACTGCACAGTTTCCGGCACAACGAACACCGTGTTACTAATTTTGAAATGGAGACTGGGGCTATGTACGGCTTGGCGAAAATTCTTGGACACCATTGCTGTTCGATCAACGCCATTGTTGCCAATCGTATCACCAACGAGCACACCCATAAAGCAGAAGAAACGATGAATTCGTTGATCCAGCTAGTGCTCGACCGTTTGGCAACCTTACCAGATTAACCGAAAACTCAATTTACGATCAATTTTCCGATTGCCGCTCCTTTTTCAGTGAGAAAGCGAACTTGATAAGCACCGGCAGCCAGTTCTTTCAGTGAAATCCTGGTTACCTGATTTTCACCTCCGGACAACACATCCTCTCGGTGCTTGCTTCCTTTTAGATCAAAAATCTGGATCACCACGCTTTCCCGGTTCAGCTTAGTGATGTCTACGTAGTCGGTTGCTGGATTGGGTCCTAACCGAATAAAGGAATTCAGTTCCAGCTCAGGCACACTGATATTTTCCGGAGCAAGTGCTACATCCAATTGGGTGACTATACCGGTTTGTAATACTATGCCGCTAATCGTTTTCGAACGGTAATTCAATTTTGAAAATGTCACCGAATACGTTCCGGTATCCACGATGCCCGTGGCATAGCTGCCACCGGAGTTGGATACTTTGGCGGACGACGGCGCGTTCAGTGTTACGGAGACTCCGGGCAACGGAACACCAGTCACTGAATCACTTACAACACCTTCCAGATAACAGGCACGACGATAAGTAGGATTGAACAAGTAAACTTTATGGGACGTCATATCTGTTGCCAGAATGGCACCGGAGGAAAGAAACGGATCGGCATCCCAGCAAAGCGAAGGTCCGGTAGGATAGCTGGCCACTTCCACCAAATTACCTGGACGCGATGCGTCGGCAATGGTCAACTGACTGCCATAACTTGGATTGATGACGTAATCAGCAATCACACGAACATTATGCACTTCCGATTGCGGCAAATTTACATTCTTGAATTCGTCCAGTTTGGTAATATTTGACAGATCTGAAATATCATACGATGCCACCGGCGCTCCCGCTCTTTCATCGGTCGTAAATATCACTTGTCCGTTGTCACTTAACCAGGTATTGTGGTTGAAGCGGCTGGGCGTGGCTTGTGTTGCCAGTAAAGCGGGCGAAGTTTTATTGGCTATATCATATACTGAAAATTGACCCGCAAAAATTTCACTGGAAAAAAGAAGATTACCACGCACGTAACTATCGTGGGAATAATTTGCCGTTACAGCACCAACATATACCGGATTCCAGGGATCGCTCAAGCTGCAGATCAATACGCCTTTGCCCAGCGTATTTATATTGTGACCATTGATGTACAAGTAATCACCGTCAACTGTTACCGTATGCGCAGTAATTAGTTGTCCGGCAATTATACCGTCGCCTTGCCAAAAACGATAAGGGACACTATCCGGAAGATAACGAAGATCCATGATCTGCACACCGTTTTTTACGCCGTTAGTATCAGAGCCTTCGCTGACGGCGTAAGCAAACTGTCCACGGACTTTGATTTCGTGCCAGATGCTTCTGTTGCCGGGCAACTGAAATAAAAAAACGGGATTGACCGGCTGAGAAATATCGAGAATAACAATGCCTTGGTCTGCACCTATCAGTGCGTATTCATGACCTGCAGCGTCGGAATAATGCCAGCAGCCCGACAAACTTTGGTTCGGAATATTGAACGTAGAAAGTAATTGAAGATTTCGTTGTCCGAAGCTATAACTAGTACCTACTATAGCGAAGAAGAACAAAAATATCCAACTAAATTTTCTGATCATTTTTTCTTACCGTTGAACAATGATACTGGAGCGAAGTACTTCATTTCCGGCTGTAAACACCGCTTCATATACGCCATTCGACCATGAACCGAGACTCAATGACACCAATGCCTCGCCGTTCATCCATTGATTGTACACCAGTTTGCCTTCGGGAGAATAAATACGCAATAAACCGTTGGACTGACCTGACACCGGAAGTGCCACGAACAGTCTTTCAGACGAAGGATTAGGATAAACCATAAGTTTTACGGCATCACTTTGCAGTACAGGAATTCCGGTTGATAAATCATATCTAAGAACCACCGCATCGCGTTGAAGCGTTGGTATTCCCTCTGAAAATCCTGCCACAGTAAGAGCTGTACCATTGAGTAGAATAGCATTAGCTTCATCGTCGCCGGAAGCTGGACCATCGTAAGTGGTCAACCACGTTTGCGCACCACTCGCATTATCGTATCGAACGACAAGCATATCATAATTTACAGATGTGGGCGTAATTAAAGCCTCCGTATTACCTGAAACGAAGATATCACCGGAAGGCGCAACAGCCAGTTTTACCGGAAAGTCATCACCTCCAATAGCACCGTCGAATTCTGCCGGCTGTGACCATAATAAGTTGGCAAGTGAGTTATCCAATTTAAAAGTCACCATATTAAAATTGCTTACCGCAGGATCACCGTCGGCATCGGATAAAAATACTGCAACCACTTCATTGGCGGA
>CAINVI010000332.1 GCA_903854075.1 Candidatus Pollutiaquabacter sp.
CCTGCATGGAGTGTCATAAAAAACAAAACTACTGCAGCTAGTGCCAATGCCATAAAACCGACGAGTACTCGTTTTCGTGATTTAATTTTCTGACTGATTATTCCGCTGGTCAGGTCTCCGATGGCTATTCCGATTTGAAAGAGGATAAAACAGGTAGCCGGTCGAACTCCATCAATACCGAAAGTACGCGCAAGCTCCGGAGAAAGATTGATGACCATTCCTACACAATACCAGATCGGCACACCAACCAGTACAAAAGCGAAATATCGCAAGGTGCGCTTCCGATCAGAGAATAATAAGCGGAAAGATCCCCTACTTACCTTTTTTTGTTGTGCTTGTTTGAACATTCCCGACTCCAACGAAGTCAGTCGCAATAATAAAAGTAAAAGTCCGGCACTGCCGGCAATTATATAGGTGGTCCGCCAATACAGCAGATCACCGGCAAGTCCGGCGGCAATGGCTCCGCAGGCGCCAAGCGAAGCGACAAGTATGGTGCCGTAACCACGGCGTTCAACCGTCATGCTCTCACTAACGAGCGTGATTCCCGCTCCCAGTTCGCCTGCCAGGCCTACTCCTGAAAGAAAGCGAATCCAAGCATAGGTCGGCACATCTTTTACCCATGCATTGGCCAAATTAGCCAACGAATACAACAATATACTCCCGAATAAAACGGAAACGCGTCCTTTTCGATCTCCGATAATTCCGCTCAGTATTCCACCGACAATCATTCCAAGCATTTGCATTGAAAGCAGGTATTCACCGGATCGTGTAAGCTCATCCCCCGAAAGTCCGAGCTCTTTCAGGCTCGGAATTCGAAGCACATTAAAAAGCAACAAGTCGAACGCGTCGACAAAAAATCCGAGCCCGGCAACGATAACCGCGCGGTTCAACGGATGTGCATGTAACTTATCGGTAATGGTCATAATAATTACTTCGCAGAATAGCTAACCGCTATTTGGGCTCCCAACCTGGCATTATTTTTAACCAGCTCAATATTTGCCGCCAAACTCTCGCCGACTGTCTGCTCTGCGATATACTTCAGAAGAAATGGGGTGATGTCTTTACCCTTCACTTTTGCTGTGTCAGCAGCATCCAGCGCTTTGCGAATATGCTCTTCCATGACAACATGCGGCACTTCGTGCTCCACCGGAACTGGATTTGCAATTAAAACAGATCCGTTGATTCCCAGCTCCCACTTTACCGCTAACATAGCGGCAATGGCTGAAGGCGCATCGAGACGCAATGGCGATTTGAAGCCGCTTTCACGGCTGTAAAAACTGGGAAATAAATCACTGCCGTAAGTAACTACGGGAACTCCCAGTGTTTCCAGTTTTTCTAATGTAAGTCCGATATCCAATATTGATTTTATCCCGGCTGAAATCACAGCAACATTAGTCTGAGCCATTTCCGTTAGGTCAGCAGAAACATCCATGGAATATGCTGCACCCCGGTGAACACCGCCAATACCGCCGGTGACAAAGATCGGAATGCCGGCCTTTGCTGCAATGCGCATCGTGGCCGCAACGGTAGTTGCGCCGTGCAAATGTTGAGACACCACAAAAGGGAGGTCACGCAAACTAACTTTCCAAACATCTTTTGCCGTACCCAACTCATTCAGCTGTTGTGCTGATAATCCTACGTGAATATTTCCACCAAGTATCGCTATAGTAGCTGGTGTAGCACCATGGTCACGAATGATTTGCTCAACAGCCGTTGCTGTTTCCACATTTTTTGGATAGGGCATACCGTGTGCAATGATGGTAGACTCCAGGGCAACGACCGGACGATTATCACGAAGGGCTTCCGAAACTTCGGCAGAAAAATGTAATTGGAAAGGCATGGCTTAGCTTAGACGTTGTTCTAATAAGGTGGGAGAAAAATCACTGCGTACCGCACCAACTACTTCCAATAAACACGCCGCAGCAGCGTGGCCGTAACGCACACACGTTAGACCGTCCTTGCCCTTCATCCATGCATACACCCAGCCGGCTAAAGAAGCATCACCCGCACCATTCACATCCCGAACATGAACACGCGGCGCCGGTAACGAAACCATGCTGGCGCCGTCTGAAAACAACGATCCTTCTGCGCCACGACTCAGCCAAACATTCTTGAAACCAAGAGCGTGTAAATGCGCGATTTTTTCTTCCGGTGTCACGTGGGCATCCTGTTCAAACACCGCCAACTCTTCTCGATTTGGTTTCACCAGCAACAATTTGCCCGGTAACGCGTCACGTAATCGGCGGGCTTTAGGAATTGATACGGTTTCAACGACAAGCGGTACGTGGTGCTCATTACAGAAGCGCATCAGCCAACGTAACGCTTCCACAGAAAGATTACAGTCGGCAATGACCAGCGATGCCGAACGAAATACTTCAGCGCGCTGCGAGAAAAAATCCAAGCTTAATAATCGGTCCGTTTCCGAAGTCACTGCACCGATATGTAAATCACCGGCAGGCGTGGCAATAGAAGCAAATGTTCCCGTAGGTTCTTCCGCCATAAGAATATGACTCAACCCGATACCGGCAGCCGCACATTGGGATGAAAGCCAATGTCCATCTGGATCATTACCAAATATTGTTACCAATTCCACCGGAATATCCAGCAAAGCGAGATGATGGGCGATGTTGCGCACCACACCACCCGGACTGCGGTGCATACGCGCAGGATTTGATGTATATGCGACCGGATCTTGTTCGCAACGAAATGTCAAATCGACGAGGGAGGCCCCGACGCAAACAACCGGACCTTTAGGAAGTGTAGTCATAGCTTGTAAATATCGCATTTCCACGGGAAATATTCACCTTTGTCAGGCGAGAAACGCCGTTCACCAAAAGTCTGCCGGGACATCTTCTTTTAGGCCTATTTTTAGGTAGATTTACTTTAGTATGAAGGGGCTTCTGTATCTTTTTTGTTGTTTGACGGTAGCCGCTACCGCCCAGGCTCCTTATTTGGAGCGTCGTGCAGGCGACAACGATTTCCGAAGGATTGATCCGTTCGGTTTACTACCAGCAACCATCAACGATCCACTGCCTTTTCGTTATGGATTTTCAATAAGTAGCCCTGTGACTGCTACCTTCGAAGAAGCCGATTACTTTAAAAGCTCGTTTGATCAGTCTTGGGAATACGATTTTACAAGACAATTGTCCTATGATGCTCGAGGGTTTGTTCGGGAAGAAAGACAGCTAGATCGCTATTCCGGCCGTATAACACGTCAACATGTTTATGAAAGGACTGAAGCCGGACAATTGCTTTCCGTAAACGAATATACCTGCCCGGGAAACAGCAGCCGAATTCAGCTGACTACACGCAGGATATTAACCTATGAAACGAATACCGGTATTTTGTTGTCAGACAGTGCCGTTTCCCTAATAACAAATACGACGGCAGTAAACGGAGTACGGATACGGCGAGATGAAAACGCCCGGCTACATGTTATTTGCGTTTTCTCGAAGGAGGACCGTAGCCTGCAACATCACGGGTATTTTGAATTTACTTATCGCGGCGACTCCCTGCACGAGATCATACAATTCATGCAGGACGAGTCAGGAAATAAATCATATCCGGTTTTTCGGTTTTATAATTTTAAAGGCAACCTAACAGAACCTTTTCTCATCAGCGGTTATACCAGTGCTTGGCTGGAGAACGACCAATGGAAGGATTGTCGAATCGATAATTCCTACAGGTATAATAACAAGAATGTATATGAAGGCAAACTATTGGCCGGAAGTGAATCGGGAGTGGTACTGCAAAACGAATTGCACTTCGATCAGCATGGCAATGTAACCAGCTTGTCACAGCTACGTGGCCAGGGAGACAAGGCTGAAACAATGGGAGAATTACAGTACGATATTCACTACAGCGAAAATTCGTCAGCTCCTACAACAATATTCACATCGTACCTGGATGCTTCAGGGATTTATAAGAAGTCGCTGCGCGTAGTCGTGAAAGAAAGGCCAACCATTGAAAAGTCACGCCTTAATTCCTCACTGACGGTTTTCCCCAATCCGGCAACGACCATCGTCAATCTGCAGTGGGAAAATTCATTCGGTCAGGAACTGTTTTTCGAGTTGCTGACTACATCCGGAAAAAAGGTGGTCGAATTCAAAACAGAAACAACCAAAGGCTCTTCCATTAAATTGCCGGTGGACGGATTGGAACCTGGCGTATATCATCTTCGCGGCACAGACGGTAACACATCCGCCGTCGTACCGCTGGTCATACTTGAAAGTAAATAATCTGCTTATTGCTCTTTTATCAGCCGGATGATTTTTACCGATCGGCCGTCATCCACGCGAGCAATATACAAGCCCGACGGAAGCTCCGCACCGATTGTATTATCGCCTTTGGAGAGCTGTCCGGAGTAGACTAAACGCCCCTGACTATCAAATACGGCAAGTTGTGCCTGCTCCTTCACGTTAAACACGCTGGTGGTTCGGAATGGATTAGGATAAACCGACACTGGAATCTGATTCGATCCAGTTTCCGGCACAGCACTACAAATATCAAAGGTTACGTTAATCGTGTCGCGATTGAAACAACCCGTAGAACTGGTTACTGTTACCCGAAAAGCAAATGTCCCAAGCCCGCGACCGGTTGTATCAATAGTAATCGACTGCGTAGTAGCACCGGTTGACCAGCTGAAACCCGATCCTGTATTGGCCGCATTCAACAGCAGAAAACTGCCTGCACAAATTGTGGTATCGGCACCGAGGTTCACGGATGGCGCAGGATTGACAATGATCACTTCCACATCACTGGCTGCACAACCGTTTGTATCCGTATAAATGTACGTGATCGCATGTGATCCTACACCGGCAATTGCCGCATAAAACGTGCCCCCTCCGACGCCGGTACCGGAATATATTCCGCCGGCCGGCGCGCCTCCGTTCAATACCAACGGCCCGGTATTTACACAACGAGCAGCGAATGGAGGCAACGTAACGGTTGGGAGCGGATTAACTAAAATAACAGTCGAATCGGAGGAACTGCATCCATTCGCATCTGCGTAAAAATAATATACTGTTGCGGGACCGATTCCGGCTACTGCAGGAGTAAAGGTAGTGGACGAAACACCTTCACCGGTGTAAGCACCACCAGCCGGAGTTCCGCCGGTAAGCGCAACCGGTGCAGCGTTAATACAAGCCGCCGGGGGCGCCGTCAGTGAAACTGATGGAGCAGAATTGACAACGACAGTAGCGGTGTCTGAATTTTCACAACTGTTAGCGTCCGTGTAAAAATAAACTACCGAGAAAGCGCCCACTCCACTGGCCTGCGGATTAAATTGCGAACCGGAAACGAATTGTCCGGAATAACTGCCTCCAGACGGCGTTCCGGTTGTTAACGTAAACGGAGCACTGTTACTACACTTAGGAGAAGGAGCGGTGAAGACGACAACCGGAGGGGAAAGTACCGTCAATGGGGAAACTGCCGAATTCGTACATCCGTTACCGTCTGTAAAAGTATAATCAATGGTAAATGTGCCCGATCCGGTGATAGCGGGATTGAACGTACCAGAACTCACACCGGGACCGGAGTAGGTTCCTCCTACGGGCGATCCTCCAATAAGATTAAACGTATTGGTCTCCGGACAAACAGTAGGGAACGGCGTAAGTGTGACGGAGGGTAATGCAAGTACAAGTATGGTATTCGTTGCCATATTGGAACAGCCGTTCGCAGCAAAGTAGGTATAGCTGATTGTCTTCGTGCCGGGCCCAGCGATCACCGGATCGAAATATCCGCCACCGACACCGGGGCCTGAATAGGTTCCGCCGGCAGGATTCCCGCCTGTCAGTAAAAACGTATCAGCATTGGCGCATACCGGATTGAAGGATGCCAGTGTAACGACCGGAGGTGGTGTAACCGTAAGGAAGGAGGTGGCACTGTTAGAGCAGCCCGCCGGACTGGTGATGGAATAACGAATCGAGAATGTACCAACGCCTGAAAGCGACGGGAAAAATATTCCGCCACTCACATAGGATCCGCTGTAGGTTCCACCAACCGGCAATCCGCCGGTAAGTGTAACGGGGCCACTGTTAGCACAGGCATCATTAAATGCACCCAGGCTGACAGCGGGTAACGGATTAACTGTTATTTGTACGGAAGCGCTAGCCGTACATCCGTTGCTGCCATATCCGGTAACCGTATAGGCAGTGGTCGTTGCAGGAAATACCGATACAATAGAATCAGCAAAATTCGACAAGGACGTGGTAGGGCTCCAGGTATATCCGATCAGGTCTCCGTTGGCATAGAGAAGCGTAGAATCTCCTTGACATAAAACGGTGCTTGCCGGCGTAAGTGTAACCGTTACGCCGATGGCGGTCGCACTGGAAGTTGGATAACCGGTGATCAGATAATTAGCACCGGCACCATTTCCGTTAAACTCAAATACGGCCACATAATAGGTAACGCCACCGACTAATCCGGTAATCGTAACACTGGTTGCATTGCTGTTGGAAACAACATAAGTTCCTCCGCCAAGATTGGAGCCTACACCATAAGCCGTGCTGGCTGTATAGCCAACCGCATCCTGCGGAAAAAAGGAAATCGGCGAGGTAGATATGACAACAAGGTGTTGCGCTCCGTCGCCGTTCGTCCAACTCACATCCATTTCATTACACAAACTGGTAATCAGATTTATGTTCGTGGCAGGAATGGTGGGTTCGTTAGCAG
Source organism: Candidatus Pollutiaquabacter sp. (assembly GCA_903854075.1). GTDB lineage: Bacteria > Bacteroidota > Bacteroidia > AKYH767-A > 2013-40CM-41-45 > Pollutiaquabacter. The sequence continues at coordinate 6,673 of CAINVI010000332.1, forward strand.
CATTTACCGGTTGATAGCCGGTAATAAGCAATACAAGACTTACAGCGCTAAGACGAAACAGGTGTACGAAGGATTTCATGGTGATCAGGAAGAATACTTTCAGTTTACGAAAAAAAGGGCGCAAGCGTTACGCTCCTTCTTCAAAGATCTCAATGCGTTCGATAGTGTCTCCGGCACGAATGGCATCAATGACATCCAAACCTTCAATCACTTTACCGAAGCAGGTATGATTTCGGTCCAAATGCGCTGTATTATTTCGGGAATGACAGATGAAAAATTGAGACCCGCCGGTATCTCGTCCGGCATGTGCCATCGAAAGTACACCACGGTCGTGGTATTGATTGCCGCCCGTCAACTCACATTTGATCTTGTAACCCGGGCCACCGGTACCGGAACCATTAGGACAGCCGCCCTGAATTACAAAATCAGGAATTACGCGGTGAAATGTCAATCCGTCATAAAACCCTTTTTCTGCCAGATCGCAGAAATTCTTGACGGTATTCGGAGCATCCTTTTCGTAGAACTCTACTTTCATGTCTCCTTTTTCAGTGTGAATGATGGCTTTTTTCATAGTACTGCAAAGATACGGCGGAGAGGAAGTAAAACGAAAAGAAAAGAACGATTAAACAGTCCTTTTATAAAAAAAGCCCGTCTTCTCCAAAAGACGGGCTTTCACTATCAGATGGTCCCCATCAGTGGACGAAGAGTTTTCCCTGAACAGTGGTACTTCCTCCTTCACTAATACGGTAAAAATAAAGTCCGCTGCCAACTTCCTGTAGCGAAACCTCAGTAGTTCCGTCGCCCAATCCGGTCTGCGTATAAACCACTCGTCCGGTAGCATCATAGAGCTGAAAGGAAGCATTTCCTTGTGTGCCGAACAGCTGAACCCGTGCGTATTCCGTGGCAGGATTAGGGTAAACTACAGCATTCAATGCGGTCATTTCATCGGAAAGTCGCGATAATTCGTCAGTCATTGATGGTGCTAGAGGCATATTGTTTGGCCCGATATATACCGGTCGGCAAAAACGACTCTGGCATTGCGTAGCGGAATCAGCGATCGTAAGACAAACATTATAAATCCCGGGGCCGGGAAACTGATGAATCGGACTTGGCTGGTTGGAATTCGTGGAATCTCCGAAATTCCAGAAAAACTGCGACGGAGTTCCGGTCGACAGGTTATTGAACGCTAACGTAGACGGCGATGCTGGAACCGGCTGAAACGTAAAGTATGCGCGACATCGAGTCGTATTCACTAGCGGTGGACGTACCACGACGTTACGACAAACGGTATCAGAACAAGTGCCTGCCGTATTCACCGTGGTAACAATGAGGCAAACCTGATACACACCGGTATCTGCATAAGTGTGCAATGGAGTTCGCATAGAAGAAGTATCGCCATCACCAAAGGTCCAGGAATAGGTGGTTCCCGGCGATAAGGTCATCGCAATGAACCGATACGTATTCGGCTTATTGAATTGACGAAAGAAATTGAAATTAGCATTACAACGTGGCGCAAGCGGAATATTCACGCGAACACTGTCACACCAGGTGTCCGTACAGATCGCTCCCGTCGCGGAAGCACGGGAAACCGTCAAACATATCCAATACGTACCCGGTTGAGCATACTGATGCGATGGTGTAACGGCGGCGGAAGTTGTTCCGTCACCAAAGTTCCAGAAATACGTCGCAGTATTCGTTATCAGCTGTGGCCGAAATCCTACCGTCTGCGTCAGATTGTTCACGCCCCAGGCAAAACGGGCATTACATGGATTGGGTACTTGAGTGATAACAACACTGTCGCACCACGACGATGTACATTGCACGCCACCATTATTACCGACGACCGTCACAGTAAGACAAACGAGGTAACTGCCGGGTTGTGTATACACATGATTCGGCGTTCTCATCAACGAAGTGTCGCCATCACCAAAACTCCACTGAAACAATGTTCCAGCCGGATTAGGAGCAGGTGAAAAAAACACCGAATTGGACTGTTGACCGATCTGAAAAGCAAAATGTGCATCACAATTCGCGGAAGCGCCAACAGCATAGATGGTATCACAATAGGTATTGGTACAGGTTCCGTTGGTTACCGTCAAACATACATTGTACGGCCCGGAAGCCGGAAATTGGTGGTTCGGTGCGAGTTGATTGGAAGTAGTTCCATCACCGAAGTTCCACTGATAAACCGTTCCGGTAGGATTCAATGCGGGACTAAGCTGAACAACATTGTTCAAGGTGGTATTCGTCCATGTAAAGCTAGCGACACACGACGATGTATTCGTTCCTACAAAAACAGAATCACACCACTGTGCTGTGCAGGTGGTGCCTGCAGATGTTACAGCAGTAACGGTCAGACATGCTACATAGGTTCCGGGTTGTACATATAAATGCTGCGGATTAGGAGCATTGACAATAGGACTGCCGTCACCGAAATTCCACGAATAGCTGGTCAGGTTGTTGAACTGCGCAGGCATGAAGTATACATTCATTGCACCCGGCTGCCGTTGCCAGTTAAATTGTGCAGTGCACGCCGTGGTTTGGCCGAAACTTGGCGTCCACGAGAAAAAGGACAATAGATAAAAAACGAGTTTGGTGGCAAACCGAAAAAATGCGGCATTTTTCATGGCTTTGATTTTAGTTGGTCCGTAACATGTTGGACGCTTTTTACGACCAATGGTTTAAAAGGAGGAACAGCAAGTTAGAAAAATCGGAGTAAAGTGTGCCCACTGAAAAAGGGATAAAAATCATTAAAAATCCATGCTCACCCGAAAATCGCTCACTTTCCGTAAAGGGACTGCGTATAGTCTTGCCAGGATTTTTCCTTGAAAATATTGTCTCCATAGTAGTGAGAAATATCTCTCAGGAAACGTGGAGTAATATATCCCGGAATGGCATCGAGAATTTTTCCTTGCTCATCAAGAATAACAAGCATCGGCAGTACAAGATTATTGCGGCACAATTCCATCGATAATTTATTGAACGGAACCGTTTCACTGAACGCTCCGGACATTGTCTTCCCATTAAAAAAATAGTTTTCCCCCGACAATGCATTCAGCTCGACTAAGCCATACGTGCGACTTAGGTAATCAAGATTGAGCGAATCGGAAAAGGTGGTCCGCCGCATCACTTTGCAGGCATTACACCATTCGCTGTCAATCATGACCATCGTTTTCTTTTGGGCGATGTTTTCCGGACGAAAGAACAATTCCGGAGCCATCCACGACAATCGCTCCATCGAGGATTTATTGGTCGAATCAAAAAACGCTTTTTCGTAGTGCACACGAAAATCATCGTAGTTGCAATTACGAGACGCATTCTCGAGTACAAAAATTAGAATGGGTTCGATCTTCTGTGTCTCCAGGTATCCGGCGGCATTCAGCGTGACGGAAAACTTGTTTTGCGCCGCATCGAATCCATTGAGGAATACTGTAGACGGATACGATAACTTTCCGTTTAACATAGTTACCGCCAATTCATGAGGACGTCTGGGATCCGGCGATGTCGGCTTATAGATTTTCCCAAAATACTCAATAGTGTCTTTCCCTTCAGCATCGAACTTTACCGGATAGAAATTCAGGTTGATGTACTGGGCCAGACCAGGATCTGCATACGTTGTTTTCATCATGTGCTTACACCAGCCACACCAGTCCGTATAGAAATCCAATATGATGGGCTTGGGTGCTGTACGCACTTTTTCCATTGCCTCTTGCAAAGTCATCCATTTCACCAGACTTCCCATTTCATCAGGCTGCTGTGCACCAGCGCCATTCCAGCCGGCGAGAAAAAACAGGATAATAAGGCGGAAATATTTTACAGTACGCATAGATTGACAATTTTACAATAACCGGATGATTGTAGGGTGAACCCGTTTTCAGTAAATACACCAAAACACTTTCTAGCGATGATCAGTAACTACGATTTTTTGAGTGAATTTTCCGGTAATCGACCCTTCGACCAACACATAATAAATGCCCGGTGAAAGTGCATTTGACGTGTTGAGCAAATGGTCGCCAATGGTTTGGTATTCGTTCAGTAGCTGCTTCACCAATTTTCCTTGCTGATCCAGTAACTGTACGCTAACCTGTTGATGCGATTGCAAACTGTAACGTAAGGAGAACGCTCCGACGGAAGGATTAGGATACGCCACTACCTTCAAGGCAAAAGGATCAGGGATACTAATGCCGGCGAACAGCGAATCGTTAACATACGTAGAAAAAACTCCACGGCCGTGTGTTGCAATGGCAACTAGTCCGTCTGAAGTACGCACATCCATCATATCAACGACCGTATAACCGATTTCATTCGCAGCAATATCTGTCCATACCGTATTCAATCCGTTCAGGGTATTCGTTGCGTACAATCCCACACTCGTTGCAGCAAGATAGATGTTACCGGAAGTCGAAGGCACAATTGATATCCACCTTACGGATGGACCGGCGCCCGTACCGGCGCTGGACACTTCAAGATTACCGGCAACTTTGGTCCAGGTCACGCCGGCGTCGTTGGTAGCATACATGCTATAGACGCGGTAGTTGGAAAAAGATACGACAACATGATCACCGTTGTTGGGATCAACTGCAATGCAGCTGATATTTGCCGATGTAGGAAACACGGACGTTCCGGTAATTTCCGTCACAACAGGAGTTGCGCTGTCGGCGTTATCCATCCGGAAAATTCTACGGTTATTATAGCCATAATAAACTCGATTAGCCGGCGACTTACACGCTGTAACAGCACTGATCTTTGCACCGGCCACTGAATCCGGGAATTGGAACCAACCCGTAGAAAGCGTATCCCATTCACCGGTCAGCGGAATGATATTCAAACTATCGTTGCGCCACAAACTACTTCCCGCCGGTAAATACATTCTGTTATTATTATTCGGATCGAGCATAAAAGGAGAGATGAACAAATAATTATCTCCGCCAATGGGATCAATCCTGCGAAAAGCGACAACGTTGCCGGCACTGTCAAGTTGGTAACGTGCTACTCTTCCCTCTTGTCTCGACATATAATAATACGCGTGTCCGTCTTCGATAGCACAATATCCACCATCGCCGAATCCGGGATGTGCCCAAGGTGTTATCAAATCATCACTTGCGGTATACCAGGTTCCATTGTCTTGCGTTCCTCCTACTACGATAGTATTAGGAACCTGACCATGATCAATCGCTACCGTATAAAACTGACCAGTCAGATAACCGGCGCACAAGGAGTCCCAGGCCACTGCAGTAGCAAGATTATCTTCTGTCCTGTACACACCACCGTCATTGGCTTGCAGCATGCGGTTCGGATTGGAAGGATAGAAAAACAAGTCGTGCTGATCGGAATGGTTGTTCGGATAATTGCCGTAAAACGGAATGGTGGAAAGCGGGTCGTAACCACCAATCAACGTAATATTACTGTCTGAAGCAAAACCATCGGTGGAACGGTACAAATTGGTACCTCCTACAAAAACTACCTGTGGATTTGCAGGGTGAACACGAACCAATAAATTATAGCCGCCTTGTGCGTTGAAATTTCCCAGCTGGCTGGTGCTGTCTTGTGGAAGATTCGATGAAAAATCCTGCCATTGTCCGCCGGCTCCGGTACCGTTTCCGCTGAGGTAGGTGTATTTCAATAAACTATTCCATTCTTCATCGCCTTTGTAATTGGTGGTACGCTTACCATGCAACGGAGTTTGACCCAGGAAATAAACTTCGTTGGAGTTGGACGGGTTGATGCCAATAACCATACGATCCACAGTTGCTGTATCGAGATCTGCAGGTGTAATTTTTGCCCAGCCCAGCACTTTATCTTTACGCCAGATCCCTTTAGAAGGACCATCACTGCTCAACGTTGCATAGACTACACCGTCAGAGGTAACCGCCACTTCCGTAAAATAGGAGAATGCAGATCCGGAATTGTTCCCGCGATCTACCGCCCAGGAAGTACCACCGTTTGCACTGCGGAAAATAGCCCCGTACGTAGCAACATAAACCACACTATTAATTGTGTCGCTCGGATCAAGCGCAACACGCCAGCTAAGGTCCCATACATTATCAAAGGTATGCGGAGTATTGGAACTGCTGCTTGTCACTACACTCCAGGTAATCCCTCCATCCGTAGATCGATACAATCCATTTCCCAGATAGTATGCTCCGCTGGCACTGGAAGATGCACCATAACCTTCTCCCGTAGTGTAATACCAATTGTTAGTGCGGCCGGGACGAGTGTCCTGAGTTATACTGGTCACCGCAGGATTTTGTCCTGCCGGAGAAACGCGTGTCCATGTAACACCACCATCTATGGATCGCCACATACCACCGTTCACCGAACCGGCAAGAATAATATTCTCATCTGTTACATCAACTGCAATAGCACGAGTCCTTCCGCCCAGGTTCCACGGACCACGTGCTACGACAGGAGAAATCGTGCGCGCAACTGGATTCGTTGGAGAAAACTTTGGTAACTGCGTAGCAAATTCCAGCTCTTCGTTTCGAATTCCTGCCGGAATTTTTCCGGTGACCGGATCCGCCAACCGTTGAATTTCCCAGCGGGCGCGGGCTATTGCATCATCTTTAGTGTCGATGTGCTGCAGCGATGTAGTTTGCGCATGCGCATTAGCTGTCAAAAAAAGCAGGAGAAAGAGTACGTTTTTCATCCTGTCAATATACAAAACAGTTGCGGCCGGAAAAACGAGCATTTCAGAGACTTGATCAACAAAAAAAGCGGTCTGTATGGTGAACAGACCGCTTTCTTAGAATTTACTTCTGGTACTTATTTGGTAAATCGACCGGTCATTTGCTTTTCGCCGGTTCGTAGTGTCATCGTGTAGACGCCTTTAGCCCACTCGGTGGTGTTGATCTGGAAATTGTCGCCCGAGTGCTTCTCGTTGTATAGCGTTCTTCCGGAAAGGTCGGCAACTACAAGTTGAACGTCCGATTCAGCCGCCAATAAACGAACGGTGAGTTGATCTTGTACAGGATTAGGGAAGATGCTTACACCGGTAAGTAGCTGAGCCGTTGTCACATTCAACGTAGGAATAGATATACAGGCTGAGGTATCCGTGCAACTGCCGCTTGTAATGATCACGGCATATGGTCCGCTGGAAGCAGCCACATATGACTGGCTGTTAGCCCCCGAAATAGGTTGATTTCCGTTCTGGCAATCAATCCACTGATACTGAGCATTTGCTTGCTGAGCAGTTAGTGTATTACCGGCCAGATTCACCGCATCATTTATTCCATTCGTAAGTGTAAGGCGAACTGTGGAGTCACAACCGGAAGCAGACGGAAAAACTTGTGTGTAAACTCCTGGGGCGGTTAAAGATTGTAGTCCAAAAGTATACGTGCTTCCGGGACAGATATTATCCGCAATATCCGTTACAGTAGTAACCCCGACAACGAAATTTGACGTTGGTCCACTCAATGCAAACCCACTAAAAAAGCCATTGCTATTACCCGTTTCGTCCGTTAAGGACGTTTGTGAAACATTGATACCTCCTGGTGTACCTTGATTGCACTTGTAATAAAGTTGCAGGCCGGGTGTGGTTGGTGAAGTACCGAAGTTGGCGAGACAGCGGATTTGAAACGGCGTTAGAAACCTGTTCCAGAGCGTAACTTCATCCAACTCGCCAAACATGTAATAGTTGAACGCTCCATAGACCATGCTTCCAACAGTGAAAGGAACGGAGGTGTTGGTAATCGTACCATTGGCAATCGTAGTACCAACAATAATTCCATTACGGTATAGCGTGAGTTCACTACCATTGTACGTCAATGTGTAATGTTGCCATACGCCGATTTGTATCGTAGAATCCACCACATCAAAATTGACGCCGGATGAATTACGGAATCGCGCTTCCACACGGCGAGGACCGAATTGCACAATATAAAAATCCGCATCGTTGTTGTTTCGGATTCCGGCAAATCCATCGTAATCCGGAAAAACGATATTTGTATTCATTGGTTTTACCCAGCACGTCAATGAAATCTGATTAGACCCTGCAATTCTCGCGGATGCCCCGGGAACCTCGACTTCATCGTCGATGTTGTCGAAACTCAATGCGTTTTCGGCCTGCGCAAAAATTTGCATTGAAAATAAGCTAGTGGCCAATAGGAAAATAATACTGGCAAGGTTAATACGTAGTTGTTTTTTCATGATGCGTTTGGTTCTGTAGTAGAAATAAAAAACGGGCAATTGCCTACGCAACCGCCCGTTCTGTTTAAAAGACTTTTTATTCAATGATCAATTTACCGGTACGTAGTAACTGGCTGTCGTCAGTGGTAATACTGTAAAAATAAATCCCGGCCGGAAGCTGTTGTACATCGAGTTCCTGACCGGCATGAACATCCGTGCGGTCAACGACTGTGCGACCGGAAGTGTCCATCAAGCGGAGCGTCATTGCATTGTTCAGTTTTCCTGAAATGGAGATAAATCCTTTTGATGGATTCGGTACCAATTGCACGAATGGCTGACTGCTAACAGAAGCAATACCGGTGTTGAACGTGACAGTGATGGTCTGATACGCCGTGTCGGTGAAGCAACCTTCATCACTTTGAGCTACCAGGATTACATCATAAACACCTGGAGCGGCATAGTAATGCGTAGTATCGAAAAAGGAATATCCGCTTGTTCCGTCGCCGAAATCCCAGAAACCGATATTGCTACCCAAACTGTAGTTATCGAAATATACCGTTGTACCAGTATCAGGATATACTAAGAACTGAGCCGTAGGAGCACCGATCACACGCACAACAACACGTGTGGTAGTCGACTGTGACGGCGTACCGTTGTCCTGTCCGATAAACTGAATAGTGTGGAAACCAAGATTGTTATTCGTTGCAATTACTTGGACTACAGCATTGGCGATAGCTCCGGAAACCAGACTGGTTACGGTAGCGTCTTGTAGGTTGCCAAGGTTAACGGTCGGGGTGGTCTGCTGACTAGGCTCCGGCGCGAGAAATGATACGGAGAAGCTGGAGGTGTCGCCCACACAAAGAACAACAGTATCACAGGCAGACTGTGAACTCACCACTGGTGCGATATTGAAATTACTTACGCAAGAGTTGAAGATGAACGATTGGTTGTCGAGAAAGTCAATTCCGTCAGGAAGACCGCCAGGTCCATCATATGCAGATCCAGCCTGATCAAAACGTCCCATCTGGATGTAGTTGATTCCATTACCCTGGTTCACACCAACAGTGGCAGGAATTCCTCCGAATCCACCCGAACCCTGAGAAGCATCGCCGGTGGTCCATTCCATGTTCTTGTAGCAGAAGCCAACGTTATAGCCTGCAGGTAACAGCGGATCCAATCCATCAGTAATGATAAGCTGGAAAGCATTACGCTTATCGTCGTACGAATTAAAATAGCCTACGGAGTCCCATTGCACGATAAGGTGCGAATTGGTTTGTTCGTAATACACCAGACCACTTGCCGGGCCGCGCGTATCTACATCTCCCCAAAACGGAGCAATCATGACAAAATTGGTGTTGGGGAAAGAGTCGGCGCTGTAAGTAGCGTACGGTTGACCAAAAGAAATATTTCCGTTGTTATTGATGAACAGCTTACGGTAATACGTTCCATAAAAACAGAATGGCGATACCAACGTAATGGTATCAGTAGAGCCGTCATCGTTACGGTAGTCCGGTGCCGTTCCATTCAAAAAAGGAGCGACCTGAAATCCGCGATCACGCTCAACCCAGCAATCGCAAGAACTGATTGTGCTGCGTTGTGTGCCGTCTGAATTAACAATAATCTGCGTGTGATCAGACGAAGTACGAGCAACATTGTTGACCGGTTCTTTTCCGGGATAGAAAGGCTGCGGCGCAATGGACTGAGCTTGCGTAGCCATTGCCATCAGCAAACCGGAAATAATAAGTACTGTTTTCTTCATTTTTCTTAGTTATAGTAGAAAGGTGTGGTTGGAACAAATTTAACGAAATTATCGGGGGAGGAAAGCCATTCGCAAGTATGAGTTTTTCAAGGCAATCGTGTGGATAGCATCACGCTCGATAATGTTCGCGATATTTGTACTGAAAAGGAAGACTCCTTCCCGTTTCCATGGAAAAACTGCCGATTTACGACGTATTAGAGGCTCTTAAAACAACCCTGCAGACCCACACTACGGTCGTTCTTCAGGCTCCTCCCGGTGCCGGAAAAAGCACCGTGCTCCCACTGGAACTGTTGTCATTGACTTTTCTGACCGGTAAAAAAATCCTGATACTCGAACCCCGTCGCCTCGCGGCGAAGGCGGTAGCTGGGCGATTAGCCGAGCAGCTGAATGAAAAACCAGGCGAAACCGTTGGCTACCGCGTACGCTTCGAAACGAAAGTGGGACGGGAAACACGTATTGAAATCGTCACTGAAGGAATTCTGACCCGCATGTTACAACACGACAACTCACTCGAGTCGGTCGGTATGGTCATCTTTGACGAATTCCACGAAAGAAGTCTGCACGCCGATCTGGCGCTGGCGCTTTGTCGGGAATCACAACAAATCCTTCGCAATGACCTCCGCATACTGATTATGTCGGCGACGCTGGATACCAAAGAACTGACTACAGCGTTGAACAATCCGCCGCTGATCACGAGTGAAGGCCGTCAATTTCCAATTTCGCTACACTACCTGGAAAGTGATCCGACGGTCAACATCGCACAGAACACCTGCCGGATAGTGTTGAAAGCGTTGCGCGAAGAAACCGGTGATCTGCTGGTCTTCTTGCCGGGCAGCGGCGACATTCATCGTGCGAAAGAATTGCTGGAAGAAGCAGCTGTTCCTGCCCTCGTCTATCCATTATACGGCGATTTACCGCACGAAGAACAACAACAGGCGATCGTTCCGGATTCGAACGGACGACGAAAAATAATTCTCTCCACATCGATTGCAGAAACAAGTCTAACGATTCAAGGCATCCGCGTCGTGGTCGACTCCGGCTATTCCAGGGTTCCGCGGTTCGATCAGAACACCGGACTAACACGACTGGAAACCGTGCGCTCGTCGCGGGATACCGCGGATCAGCGCGCCGGACGCGCCGGACGATTGGGGCCGGGTGTTTGCTACCGTATGTGGGGAGAAAGTACGCACCATCAGCTAGCCGAACAACGCAAACCTGAAATCGTACAAGCCGACCTCACCCAACTAACGCTGGAACTTGCTGGTTGGGGACATACAGATCCTGCAGCGATCGACTGGATTACACCTCCGCCAAAGTCAGCCGTTACACAAGCGAAGCAACTGTTGGAAAATCTGCAGGCTATCAACGAGGAAAAAATTACAGTTGACGGGAAGTCGATGCTCGAATTGCCAACCCACCCGCGGATTGCTCATTTATTACTTTACGGAAAACGCCACGGCGTTGGTGCCACAGCCGCTACGGTAGCAGCATTGCTGGAAGAGCGGGATCCGCTGCGCGGACAGCAAGGCTCTGATCTGTCTCTTCGTACCGCACTATTGGAAAAATTTCGGCAGCGAGATCGTGTTAATGCCGACCGAACCGTATTGGAACGTATCGAGCAAGTTGCTCGACAATGGCGTAAGCTGTTGAATGCGTCGGATCAAGAAGCCATTGGTCCGGATACTATCGGCGAGCTGATTGCCGCTGCATATCCGGAACGTATTGCGCGCAAAGAAAACGAGCACGGCCGGTACCGTATGGCTAATGGTCGCGCCGCAAAATTACCCGAAGGCGATCCCTTGCTGCATGAACAATGGATTGCCATTGCACAACTCGATGCCGGAACACAAGAAGGAAAAATTTTTATGGCCGCTCCTTTCGATCCATCCTCTATACTCCAAGATATACCGCCGAAGACAGCGGTAGCCTGGGATGAACGCAATGGCACGTTGATTGCGCGTAAAGAATGGCGTATTGGAAGTTTACTGGCCCGTGAGGAGCCTTTACGACAACCGGATACTGCTGCCGTTACCGATGCCGTTTGTAATTTCATTGCAAAAGAAGGACTGCACGTTTTTAATCGTACCGAAGAGGCGCAGCAACTGCAAGCACGATGTATCGCTATTCAGTACTGGCGACCTGACCTTTTGTTTCCTGACATGAAGGAAGAGGCGCTTCTTTCTTCGGTTCATCATTGGGCGGGACCGTTCATAGGCGCTATCAGGAAAAAAGAAGATTTAAAAAAACTCGACCTGAAAGAAATGCTGATGGCGTCCTTGAGCTGGGAACAACAACAGACGCTTCAACGACTGGCGCCCGAAAAAATCGATGTGCCAAGCGGATCCGCTATTAAAATTACCTATCAGGAAGATGGATCGGTTCCTGTCCTTGCTGTTCGCTTGCAGGAAGTTTTCGGATTGACCGCATCACCAACCGTAAACGAAGGCAATGTTAAGCTCCTCCTCCACTTGCTTTCTCCCGGCTACAAGCCGGTCCAAGTCACACAAGACCTCCGCAGCTTTTGGCAAAATACGTATCACGAGGTGCGTAAGGAATTACGCCTTCGTTATCCAAAACACTCCTGGCCGGAAGACCCTTGGACGGCACAAGCGGTGCGTGGCGCCGTTAAAAGAAGACCTCAGTAATTATTGAATAACAATTCGCTGCACGTCCTGCCAACCTTCGCCGGACGACTGCAAAAGATAAACTCCTGCTGGAACTCCTTCCGGATGTATTGTAAGAGATTGTTCCGGCTGAGTCAACCAGAGCTTTTCGCGGTACACCTCGCGGCCGGTAAGATCCATCATAGTGATTTGCACCGCAGAATAACGCTGTCCGGCAATCGTGAGAGTAAATGCACCTCCGGATGGATTTGGGAAGACCGTAATCCGCGCCGGCGCAGTTGCGAGTTGATCTACAGGTAGGGTGTAGTTCATGGTGAATTGATAGTTGACATTATCTCCAAAATCCGGATTGAACGTCTTCAGCAAGGCGGTGGAAGTACGGGAACGAATACGGAAATAACCTGTTCCCTGATTGGTGTTTGCCCAAAAAC
>CAINVI010000333.1 GCA_903854075.1 Candidatus Pollutiaquabacter sp.
ATTGATTTCTACGCCGGACCAAAAAAAATGTTGCCAGAATGATGCTGGTGGTTAAGAGTAAGCACTCCAGCCGGCTGACCCATATTCCAGTAAGCTGTGCATGGGGCAATTCTTCAAAAAGAAAAACAGTTTGACTCAGCAGTTGTGCCAAAAAACGGACAGGACCCGCTAACAGATCAAACAATGGCGTAACCGGTGAACTAATCAATAATCCAATACCACCAAACATCACGACCGTAGAGATCGGGATAATTAGCAAATTGGCCGGCAGGAAATAATTGGGGAACTGATGAAAGTAGTAGAGCCCCAACGGAAACGTAAAGAGCTGCGCCGACATTGCCACGCAAACGCTTTTCCAGATCAAGTCACCCACCCTGCCGGAAGGCGTCACACGTTGGTACAACCAAGGATAGAATCCGACGATGCCGGCCACTGCAGCATACGAAAGCTGAAAACCACTTTCAAACAACAGCTGCGGCTGAAGTCCGACGAGTATAAATAACGATCCGGCCAATAAATTCCAGGTATCGGTGATTCGGGAAATTGTTTTTCCGGTTACGACCAGGCTCAGCATGGCCGCTGCCCGCTGCACCGCCGGCGAACAGCCGGTGAGTATAGCATACGACCAAAGACTGATGAGTATCAGCGTCAATTTCCACCAGCGGTACTTTTTATGCCTGAACAACAGGCCCAAAAACGCAGCTATCACGGAATAAACCAGCGCTACATGCATTCCGGAGACTGAAAGAATATGCAAGGTGCCCGAAGCTGAAAATGCATGCATAAGATCTGCATCCACGTCCGTATCATCACCCATAACCAGCGCAGCAACTACTCCAGCGTTATTCCCCCGCAAACCGGCTTGATAAAATGAATTCATCAGTTTATTCCTGAAGGACGACAGCCGATAATCCCAATCCTTGCATTCAATATCCGGTAATTGATACCAACCGTTTTCTTTTAGATAAACCGATGCATAAATCTGTTTGCGCTCCAGCCACGCCGTGAAATCAAATTGTCCTGGATTTTGCATCAATGGTAAAATACTTATCGGTGTTGTCACCAACAGACGATCACCAATCTCCGGCAGGGTGATTTTTTTTTCTGCCGGAAAATATATCAGGATTTTTCCTGTCGCTGGCTTCCAGGTGTCCTGTGTAGCCATAGCGAGAATACGACCTACCGTTCGGAAAGATTTCCCCTTCTGGACAACAGACTCTTCCATGCGAACTAGGATAGCCTGCTGATTATGATGTGTAAAATGATGTCGGGAAATTCGGTGGTCCGATAACATACCGATAAAAACGCCAAGGAGTAAGAGCGTAGAAAACACCACCACGCCTATCACCCATCGGTAGCGATAATTCAACCATCCATTTTTATGGAAGACTAAAAAAGAAAAAACGAAAAGTGACAGGAACAGTAAAATGCCGGCCACTAAAATATCCGCGAATTGGAAAGGCGCTTCGCCGAAACTCAGACAGATACCACAAAGAAAAAATGGCAGCCCGCGAACGAGCGGACGAGCGCGATGGGAAATCACGCCACAAAATTAAAAGCAGCTTCAATGGCCACACGAGGTAATCTGGCTTAGTCTATTAGCCGATACCGCTTCAATTAGACGAAAAACCTTTCCACTCATGATATCGGACAATCCGAACATCACAATAGTAATAGCGAATGATTTCCTCTACGGAATATCCGGCCTGAGCCATGGCTGCAGCACCTTCCTGGCAGAGACCAACACCATGACCGTACCCTTTACCGTTAAAAACAACACTGTCATTTTCTATGGAAATGGTAAAGTAAGCTGATTTAAAATCCAAATCCCGGCGAATTACTTTTGCCGGAATGGTTAATTCACCAGCGCGGACACAGCAGCTTCTATTCAGTGAATCGATGAACAAGTGCGCACACGGCAGACTTTCCTCCGAACAATCAACACCTTTGGAGCGCAGGTAACTTTCCCATCGCGACAATGAAATGGATTTACGCCATCGCGCATGAGGAGAATTACTGCAGAATGTATCCACGACAACCACCAGTGTCGACACCTGTTGCGACCAGGCATCACCGGATGGGGCCGTTTGTCCGCCGCAATTGCTGTGATAAGCGGCCAATAATATTTTTTTATCAGGACCCACTACGACTTTATCGTGAGTAGCGCGAACAGCTTGATGCACCGCAACATTGTAGCGTTTACGACCATTATAGACCTGACAGTGTACGCGATCACACAGTGAAAAACCATCCACCGTATGTCGATCAAGATTTCCCAGTGTGAAGGTACGCGTCAATATAGCCTGCACTTTCAGCATCTGCTCGTGTTCAAGATTGGAAATCTCCGATTCCACAACGGATGCTGTATACTCTTCAAGCTCCACTATATTTACCGGGGCCAAACGATTATTGCGGACTTTCAATTCCAGCGATCCTTTGTAGGAAACAGCTCCACCTCTACTTTCTCCCGGGATAATACTAAAAAGAGCCCCATCACCGGCCGAAGCAACTGTTAGTCGTGAAAAGACGCCCAATATTTTTCCTTCCGATTGTATTCTGACATTTTCAGCCACTTTCGTGAACCGAACTTCATTTCCAGCACTCAATTGCAGGATGGTTTGACTGCTTGTCTTTATATGAAAATGTCCATCCAAACACGTGACGGTGAAGTCTGATGCTGTTTGATCAGTAAATAATCCAATACGTATAGACTTTGCAGGAGACAGAAAAGTCAACCCTAAAAATAATACGACAAGCCCAATAAACTTCATCGGGCTGTTTCTGTATAAAACTGAACGATAGCAGTTGCCGCTTTCTTTGAGGCTCCGGCACCGCCAAGTCTGTTCTTTAATTCTTCGTAATCGGTAAGCATAGCATCTCGGTGTGGACCAACGAGAATTCTACCTAATTCCGTGGCAAGATTTCGTTCGTTCAACTCATCCTGAATCAACTCTTTAACCACTTCACGATCCATGATCAGATTCACCAGCGAGATGAAACGGATTTTAATCAATGCACGGGCAATCCAGTAGGAAATACGATTCCCTTTATAACAAACCACTTCCGGAACTTTAAACAACGCTGTTTCCAATGTGGCCGTACCGGAAGTTACCAATGCAGCATGCGCATGCCGTAACAATTCATACGTCTGTCCTTTCACTATGGCGATTTTTGTATCCCCGAGCAACGAGCGATAGAAGGTTAATTCTTGCGAAGGTGCTGCGCCGATCACAAACTGGTACTGCGGAAAATGCTTCACGACCGAAAGCATAAGTGGAAGCATCGTAGTGATTTCCTGCTTTCTGCTTCCGGGAAGAACGGCAATCACCGGACGATCCAAAAGCTGCTGTTGTTCCAGCCAGGTTATTCGGGAACTGGCTATCTGCTGTTGCATTGCGATTTCATCGAGCAATGGATGTCCCACAAACTCCACAGCATATCCGTGTTTCTGATAAAACGCCTTTTCAAACGGAAGAATAACGAGCATCCGATCCACCACTTTTTTAATGGTATGAACGCGCGACTCTTTCCAGGCCCATGCCTGCGGCGAAATGTAATATACAACACGAATACCTGCTTCTTTGGCAAACTTCGCCATGCGTAAATTGAAACCCGGATAATCGACCAGGATGAGCACATCCGGACGGTAGGATAACAGGTCCGATTTGCAAACGTCTAAATTCTTCAGAATGGTCCGAAGGTTCATGACCACTTCGGCAAATCCCATGAAGGCAAGATCACGGTAGTGTTTCACCAGATGTGCACCCATCTCCTTCATCAGATCGCCGCCCCAGCAGCGGAACTCAGCCTGCTGATCAAGCTCTTTCAACTCGCGCATCAGATTGGCGGCATGAAGGTCGCCGGAAGCTTCTCCTGCTATGATATAATACCGCATCAGAAGAATTTAAGATAAACAACCACGAAGACATAAATAAATGTAGCGCCCAATACACCACGAGCTGAATAATCTCTATTCATCTTCAAGAATGTAAAAAACAACACAAGGTTTACAATGACCGACAGACTGATCACATGTGGAAGAACGTTTCTTGTTTGAAACAATTCGAACACGTCCAAAAAAGAAACGCCTTTAAAATAAAGCGAGGTGAATGCCAGATATCCGATGACAGGTGCGAACAACCCGGCCAACCAACCTGTAATTACTTGTCGCTGGAAGGATGAAGGATCAATAGCCATTTCTGAACTTGAAACTGTAGAATACATAAATCACCGCCATCAGGAAGGTTACTGACAACAATCCTTTGCCGGTTTTCTCGCGGGAAAGATTGACCATCATCAAACGGAAAACAATAAGCACAATCGCAAGGGTAAAGAGCTGAATGCGCGGCGGCGGCAGAAAATCGGTACGGCCGATGGCATCGCCAACTACCATTCTCAACTCTTCCAAGAGAACATAAATAGCGGGAATAAGCACTCCACCGGCTGCGACTCCTAACCAGTAACGATCGGCGAAAGCCGCTTTATAATTCATAACTCTGCTCGTTCAGAAAAGGGATGGCATGATGGGCCGTGAGATCGAATTGCACAGGAACAACGGAAACATAGTGATGTGCAAGCGCCCATTCGTCTGTATCCTCGCCTTTATCATTATTGATAAACTTTCCTGTCAACCAATAATATTTTCGTCGGCTGGGATCCATCCGTTCTTCAAACTCTTCCTGCCACTTAGCCATAGCCTGTCGGCAGATCTTCATACCTTTTATTTCCGTCAGTGCCACATCGGGAATATTCACATTCAAGAGTGTTCCGGCGGGCAAACCGTGCCGAAGGATATTCATTGCCACTTTTCGGGCTACGGCTTTGGCTGTGGTAAAATCTGCGTCCAGCGAATGATTTAACAATGAGAATCCTGCTGATGGTATACCTTCGATGGCGCCCTCCATGGCCGCGGACATGGTGCCGGAGTAAATCACATTGATGGACGAATTACTGCCATGATTGATGCCGGACAAACAAAGATCCGGCTTGCGGTGCAAGAGCTTATCGATGGCTAGCTTAACACAATCCACCGGTGTACCGCTGGTCTGATACCAATCGTGTTCGCCGTGTACATCGACTTTGTCAAGGCGAAGCGGTTGATTAAGTGTGATGGCATGTCCCATTCCAGATTGTGGACTATCCGGAGCTACCACAATCAATTCTCCTAGATCTTTTACCGCATCAACCAGCGCATGCAGCCCCGGCGCAGTAATTCCATCGTCGTTGGTCACCAAGATGACCGGCTTCTTATTTTCCACGGGAGAAATTGATTACTAAAATTAATACTACTTACTTGTTCAGCGAGGCTTTTGCCTGCTTGATTTCCTGGTCAAACGTAGACTGCGTAATGGAAATGTCATCTTTAAAGAAGAAAACACCGCCGTAATTGTAAACTACTTTCTGATACACTACTGTAGTTCCATCCTTTTTCACGACAATACGTTGGATATTTCGATTTGATTCTGCCAATTTTTCTTCGGTAACGCCTTCCTTGTAATCAGAGTCAACAATTTTAGCGACCGGCGCTGCGGAAACCTTAGGTGCCGTTTTGATCTCACCACCGGCTTCCGATGTTTTTGACAGTAATTGCTTTTTAGCTTCAATCTCCGCATAGGCTTTTGCCTTTCGATCAGCTTCGACTTGCTCGGCGAGAGCTTGTTGTGCCAGATAAATAGAATCTTGTCGGGCTTTTTCCTGTGCCAGCAATTCTTTGCGTTCTTGCTCTGCCTTTACTTTAGCTTCCGCTTCCTGCTGCGCCTTCAGCTCCGATTCGGCTTTAGCGATAGAATCGTTACGGGTCTTCAAGGCGATTGCTTCACTCCGCTCTCGTTCAGCGCGCGCTACGGAGTCTTTTCGGGATTGTTCACGTTGTAAGGCCAGCTCAGCATTGCGTGTCTTTTCAGCGGCTATAGCTGACTGAACAGAATCCTGTCGTGCTTTTTCCGCTACCTTGGCCGCTGCAGCCATTCGCGTTTTTTCTTCGGCCAATGCCACTTCGGCACGTTTAACGGAATCAACGCGTGCCTTCTCTAACGCGGCAAGCTGTGCCTTTTCCAACGACTTTCTCGCCTCGAGATCTGCTGCAGCTTTCTGTGTGGAGTCCGCTACAAATTTTTGACGCTCTTTCAGCTGTTGAGCGGCAAGCGCCATCGAGTCCTGTCGCGCTTTTTCCGTGGCTTTTTCCATGAGCTCTTGTTGCTTTCTCGCTTCAGCTTGTTGCAAAGCAAGCGCTGCAGTAGCTCGCTGCGTGGAGTCAGCAATTTCCTTCTGACGAATTTTCAGGGCGGCCTCGGCTCGCGTGGTGGAGTCTTGTCGTTGCTTGACCAGCAGTTCAAGGCGAATCTTCTCCTCGGCTTCCAATCGTTTACGTTCAGTTTCTGCCTTAGCTACTGCAGCCAGGGAATCCTGTCGATTTTTTTCCTGCAAGCGTGCTTCTTCTTCCGCTTTCGCTTTGGCGGCAGCGGCAGCACGAGCGGTGGTCAGCGAATCCTGACGCTGCTTCTCACGTTCGACTTTAGCCAGTGAATCCAAGCGCGATTTTTCGCGGAAAGCGGCAATCTCTTGCATTCGAAGGGCTTCCGCTTGCGCCCTGGCAATCGAATCCTGTTGTGCTTTTTCACGGGCAGCAGCGGCAGCGGCCAATTGCGCTTGTTGTTGAGCCCTGGCGAGGGAATCCTTTCGCGCTTTCTCTTGTTCTGCCCGCAAGGCTGTAAGTTTCGCTTCGCGATCCTTGGCATTAACCAATGAATCGTTCCAGATCTTGTTCAAGGAATCGAGACGTGCACGGTCTTGCTGGCGCTTCAACTCTTCCGATGCTCGCTTGGCCAGGGTTTGTTCTTCTTTTATTTGGCGGGAATAATTCGCATCGTGTACGAAATCCTCGTAGGTAGGATTATATGATAACTTGGCCACCGGTTTATTCATGGAATTGTCCTGAGAAACACCGGCGATGTCCTCGATGAAATCAAGACTGAATTCATTCTCGAAAATAATATCCGTCATATCTCCGGGAACGGTGGTGTTAAACTCTACCACTTTGGTTACAACGCCGTATTTAGTGAACGTAATGGTATAATTCTTCTGCAGTACGAGGTTGAAATCGTAAGTGCCATTATCCTTACTGGCTACTGTTTGCGCCGGCGCACCGGGCGCAGAAATAGAGATCGTTACGTTGCTGAGTGGCGCGCCATTCTGTCGGGCTTTACCCATTACGCGGACAAAGCCCATTTGGGCAGACACTGCGGTAGAAAGCAAGATAAAGCAGGCAATCAGAACAGCCACCCCGGAAACGGGCCTTTTTAATGATGAAAACGAGTGATTCATAGTGTATTACAAAAATAAGGGTAAGCTGTTCACGAAATGCACCGGATTACCTGATTTTATTCCATTTTTCAACAAGCAAAGGACAATAATCAGGCCAAAATCAGGTATGAAAAATTCGGCCGGCTATTCGGAGAGCTTCGGGAATAGCATCGGCATGTAATCCAACAGCTGCAGGTCCGCCGAAATGGGCTATCAGCGCTTCGGTAGCCATATTTCCAACAAGTCGGTCATCGGCCATCGGGCAACCACCAATTCCGTTGAATGCACTGTCAAAACGACGACAACCGCTTTCCCAGGCAGCCTCAACCTTCTCTTTCCAGGTATCGGGATGAGTATGTAAATGCGCGCCCAGCTCTACGGTATGACATTCAGGTATGAGGGCTGAAAAAAGGTGCCTGATACTTTCCGGAGTACTCACACCTACGGTATCTGC
>CAINVI010000334.1 GCA_903854075.1 Candidatus Pollutiaquabacter sp.
ATATCTCTTTTATACTATTCTGGTTCTTTCCGTTTTTATATTTTCTCAAATTGTCAAATATTATGTTCAGTCTGACCGAATTTTATGCATACAGTGGAAGTTGCCAGAAAAGATGGAGGTAATATCCGTCGTGTACGGAAACCGCAGTGTGACCTGGTCGAATGTTCCCTTGCATCAACGGGCACAGCAGACTATACATGATGGATTAGATGCGTTGACGGTATCGATTCAATACCGAAGTTTTACTTCGAATACAGCGTGTGTAGTTCCTTCGAATGTTGCTATTCCGATATTCAGCGTCAGAAAAATAATCTGTTTGCCTGATACGATGCTATCGATGAAATCCAGGTCTCGTCCGTATGGAATAATTCAACTTCGCTAGTAGCCTACCAGCGAGGAAAGGGAGAATGTTTCCTTCACGCGGGCGCCTTTTTCAGTCCATTCCAGTTGAGCACATTCGTGCTTTGGATCGTGTTCGAAAAACAAAGACCAGTTTTCTTCGGTCGCTTTTTTAAGGAAAACTCCTTTTTCTTCCATCGTTAACAACGGTCGCGTATCATATGCCATGACATACGGTAACGGAACGTGCGCAGCAGAAGGTAAAAGGTCGGCACAAAAAACGACGGTTGATGTACCCGTTTTCAAGACGGGCAACATCATAGCGTCTGTATGTCCATACACATAATAAACTCCAAAGCCCGGAAAGAGATTGTCAGATTCCGATACGAATTTTAAATGCCCGCTTTCCTGAATGGGTAGAATATTCTCCTTTAAAAAACTGGCTTTTTCTCTGGGGTTAGGAACGGTAGCCCATTGCCAGTGTTTTTCATTACTCCAGTAGGTTGCATTCGGAAAACAAAGATCGAAGCCACTGCGGTCGCTGTTCCATTTCAGGCTTCCGCCGCAATGATCGAAGTGCAAATGGGTTAGAAATACATCGGTAATATCGTTTTCATGATACCCTAATTTTTTCAACGACTTGCTCAACGTATCCTCTCCGTGAAGATAGTAATGAGAGAAAAACTTATCGTCTTGCTTGTTTCCGATGCCGTTGTCGATCAGTACCAGGCGGTTTTCATGCTCAACCAGCAGGCAGCGCATGGCCCAGGTGCACATGTTGTTTTCGTCTGCAGGATTAAGTTTATTCCAAATCGATTTCGGGACAACGCCGAACATGGCGCCGCCGTCTAGTTTGAAATATCCGGTGTCAATCGAGTGTATGCGCATGAGAGTGATACTAGAATTGGTGGTTATACGTTTGAAGTTAGGAATGGTGACTCACCATCGTTTGGGCAAGCGTCTCCAGCGATAATCCGTCGAAGGTTCCGGAGCTCATCAGTAAAACCGCTGAATTGTTTGTGTCCATCGCCAATAAGTCGGCCTTTAGTTGTTCGGCGTCAGTATAGATTTCCAGTCCTTTCTTGTCAAAGGCACGTTGTACACGTTCCGAAGAAATAGGCGGCAGTTTCTTGTGAGCGATGGTCTGCGGGTTATAATAGACAATGGCCTTATCGGCAAGCTCCAGTGTACCTTTGTATTCGTCGAGGAAATTTTCGTTCAGACTACTGAACGTATGCAGTTCCATGCAGGCGATCAGTTTACGATTCGGAAATTGCTGACGGACGGCGGCAGTGGTTGCCAATAGTTTACTGGGAGAGTGCGCGAAATCCTTGAAAACTGACAGGGTTTCGTTCTTTGATAGCAGTTCGAGTCGGCGCGCCGCACCTTTAAAAGATTGGATGGCATTATAAAATTCAGTGCTGCCGATGCCAAGTAATTCGCATACGCAACGAGCTCCTTCGAGATTCATCAAGTTGTGTTCACCGAAAATCTGTAGTGGTATTTTTTGTCCGTTCACGTCAAGCAACGTAACCCCGTTTTCGATGGAGTGCCGAGGTATGCTGTAAGGGATTTTGCGGGCTGACGTTACCGATTGATCGGCGACTTTTTTTACTTCAGGATCTTCCTGGCAATAAATCAGTGATCCGGAAGCGGGTATTGCATTCGCGAAGATCCGGAATTGCTCCACATAATTGTCAAAAGTCGGGAACACATTGATGTGATCCCATGCAATACCACTAATCAATCCGATATCGGCGTGGTACAGGTGGAATTTCGGTCGGCGATCAATTGGTGACGATAAGTATTCGTCACCTTCTAACACGATTAACGGAGCATCGCTGATTTTTACCATCGTGTCAAAGCCGTCAAGTTTGGCGCCAACCATGTAATCGAAATCCTTTCCGCATTCACGTAATACATGGAGAATCATCGACGTGATGGTGGTTTTTCCATGACTACCACCAATTACTACGCGTGTTTTGTTCTTCGATTGTTCGTACAGAAATTCAGGATAGGAGTAAACGGGAATGTTCCATCGTTTTGCTGCTTCCAGTTCGGGATTATCTGCGCGCGCATGCATACCGAGAATAACTCCGGTCAACTCCGGGCGTATGCGTTCTGGAAACCACCCGATTTCCGCTGGTAATAGTCCGGCGGCCGCCAGTCGTGAACGGGATGGTTCATTGATCTCATCGTCCGATCCGGTCACGTGATAACCGTGCTGGTGTAAGGCGAGCGCCAGATTGTGCATGGCGGCTCCGCCTATGGCGATAAAATGAAAGGAAGAAGTACCGGGCATCGTATGCTTGTATTAGTCCCCTAAAATTCGGTATTGAAACGACTTGGTATAAACAGCCGTTCGCTCAATTATGAAAGGTTTACCAACAACGGCTGATGTGAAACAGAATAGCCTTCAGTCTTTTTTACCCTCTGCGACGGTTCCGTTGAATTGGATTTTCGCCTCCGGCAACGCCGGGTCATTCATGCTCAAGCGCTTGCGCGTGCTGGTTCGGTGCAATTAGTCCGGACAGTGCACGCGTATCGTGCAATGTGCAGGTTAGAAAGGACATTCGCATCGCA
>CAINVI010000335.1 GCA_903854075.1 Candidatus Pollutiaquabacter sp.
AAAATGATGTTCTCCATTTTCTCCGAGCGCAGCATACGGGTTTTCTGTTCGCCCAATACCCAGCGGATGGAATCCACCACATTGGATTTACCGGAGCCGTTCGGACCTACAATAGCAGTCACGCCTTTATCAAAGTGGATAATGGCTTTCTCGCCGAAGCTCTTGAACCCCTTGATTTCGAGGGATGTTAAACGCATACGAATGGTTTCTTAAAGTGATAAGACGGCAAATTTAACGGAAATGCGCAGGTAACAGTCGTTTTGTTAATAACTCGCCGCTAATTGTGTGCAATTAAACACTATAAAATTAGCCAACGTTTTTTCGCCCGTTTTTGCTCGGATTTAACCAGTTCCGCTGCGCTGTTTTGATTTGTCTTGACAGCCACTATGTTAAGGATGTGTTAGAATTATTTTTTTGTTTTTTTAATTGATTTCCTACTTTTATCCCCTTCATGAAATACATCCACTCTAAAAAAAACAGGTGTACTATGGGACGTAAGGTTTATTTACCGCTCCTTTTCTTGGTCTTCTTCAGTGTTTCTGCCTTTGCGCAAACGGGTGAAATCCGTGGTAAAGTGACCGAGGCCGGCAGTAAGGAGGGAGTACCATTCGCAAGTGTTGCTGCGTTACTTAACGGACAGCAAGTGCAGGGAACCGTGACCGATTTCGACGGTAACTTTTCCATCAAGCCGTTGAATCCCGGAAAGTACGACGTTAAAGTGACGTGTGTCGGTTATAATCCGAAGCAGGTCAATGGCGTACTGGTAACGGCAGATAAGTCGTCTTTTGCCAATTTTGAGTTGGGAAAAGGGGTGGAGCTGAAGGCCGTTGAGGTCGTGGAGTATTCTGTTCCGCTGATCGATAAAGGAAGTCCATCGACCGCCAAAACAGTGACTTACGAGGAAATTCAAGCCGCGCCAACGCGTGACGTTAACTCCATAGCTTCTCAGACCGCAGGTGTTTATCAGAAAGATCAAGGTGATGCGCTGAATATCCGCGGATCCCGTTCTGACGGAACGGTTTATTTCGTGGATGGTATCAAAGTACGCGGAAGTCTTGGTCTTCCACAGAAAGGCCAGGAGCAGATTACGGTCATCACCGGTGGTGTACCGGCACAGTATGGCGATGCAACCGGTGGTATCATTAGTATTACCACCCGCGGTCCTTCGCGCGAGTTCGCCGGCGGCATCGAGTTGGCTACTTCTGCCTTCTTTGATGATTATGGTTATAAATTAGCAGCCTTCGATCTTTCCGGTCCGATTTTGAGTCGTCGTGATTCAGCCGGCAATAAAACGGGCGCCGCCGCTGGCTTCTTCCTGGCTGGTGAGTATCAGGGCGACAAAGATCCAAGTCCTTCCGCTATTCCTATTTATGTAGTGAAAGATGACGTCCTGGAAGATGTTCGTGCTAATCCATTGGTGCGTTCGCCATTTGGAGCTAACTACATCCACCGGTCTCATTTTTTCACGTATGATGATCTGACCACTCAGAATTATCGTCCAAACGTGGCTTCTGGAGCAGTTCGACTGAACGGTAAGCTCGATTTTGCGCCCACCAAATCAGTAAACGTAACCTTCGGTGGATCGTTTGAGCGCTTCCGCCGCAACGATTACATCGACATCTATTCGTTAATGAACTACGACCAGAACCCGCAAACGACGGGAACCAACTGGCGTGTATTTGGTAAGCTGACGCAACGTTTCACCTCCAGCGGCAATGAGCGTACTTCATCCAATATCCGTAACGCATTCTACACGATTCAGGCCGATTATTCGAAGAATACTTCTGTTTCCGAAAGCGAAGAGCATCGCGACCGTATTTTCGACTACGGATACATCGGTTCGTTTACCCGCAACAGCGTTCCTTTCTATGTGCCTGAATTGATTGAGCGTCCGGGTCAGACCGATAGTATCGTGTATACACAGGTGGCCAACTTCGATACATTATATGACTATGTTCCGGGTACCGTTAATCCAAATACCAGTAACTACACCACGCAATACTACAGCTTAACAGATCCTTTCGGAACTCCGGGTTATCAGGATTCCTACGATAACGTATTGCTGCGCGGCGGACTGGTCAACGGTGACAACCGTAACCCGCTCAACGTATACGGACTTTGGGCGACTCCGGGACGTGTGCGTAACGGTTTCAGCAAATCTGAAAACGAGCAGTTCCGTTTCGTGGCTTCGTTCTCTGCCGATATCAAGAATCACAACATTATCGTGGGTGGTGAATTCGAGCAGCGTACCGATCGTGGCTACAGCGTTGCAGCCAGCAGCTTGTGGTCATTGGCCCGCTTCCTCGGAAACGCCAACATTACTGGCTACGATGAAAGCACTGCACAATACTATACCGACTATTCTAGCGGACAGCCGGAAACCTATGTGACGTTCGATTCCAAATACGAAGCGACGACCAACCTCGTTGGGGAAGTTGCTCCGGGTTTCTATGAAAATGTCCGTGCAGCGTTGGGCGTTGGATTGACCGATACCATCCAGACCGATGCGTTGGCGCCAAGCTTCTACAAACTCAGCATGTTCACGCCGGACGAACTTGGCGGACTGGTAGGTTATTACGGTTACGATTACCAGGGTAACAAACTTTCCGGTAAGCCTGCTTTCATGGATTACTACGACAAGAAGGATGCTAGCAACAACTTCACCCGTAATATCGATGCGTTCCGTCCTACTTATGTAGCCGGTTACATTCAGGACCGTTTCAATTTCAATGATCTTACCTTCAACATTGGTGTTCGTGTCGATTACTTCGACGCTAACCAATATGTGTTGAAAGACAAGTACCTGTTGTTTGACGCGTACCGCGCCGGTGATCAGGAAGCCAGAAATCTGGGGTCTATTCCTACCAGTGTGGGTAATGACTACGTGGTTTATGTAAACAGCGTCAGCAATCCCACACAAATTGTCGGTTATCGTAACAACGATCAGTGGTACGATGCACAGGGTAATGAAATCGCCGACCTTACGCCGTTACTCGAGGGTGGTGGTAATTCCAGTGGCATCCAGCCATTCATCAAAAATCCTAACGACGTACAGAACGCAATTGTCCGCTCTGATATCTTCAAGCGTTACGATCCACAGGTAAACATCATGCCGCGTATCGCCTTCGCGTTCCCAATTTCTGACGAAGCAAATTTCAAAGCGCACTACGACGTTCTTACGCAGCGTCCTCAGGACGGTGGACTTTTGCGTTTCAATCCGGTTTCGTACCGTTCTCTTGCGCAGGGAGTTTCCGGAGCGGTCAGTAACCCTGACCTCAAGCCGGAGCGCACCACGGAATATGAGCTTTCTTTCCAGCAGCGTCTGAGCCGTTCTTCCGCATTCTCTATCTCTGCCTTCTACCGCGAACTCCGTAACATGATCCAGATCATCAACGTGCAGTACGCTTATCCTATTACTTACAGTACATACGGTAACATTGACTTCGGTACCACGAAAGGTCTTTCTTTCGCGTACGATTTGCGTCGTACCAACAACGTACGTATGAGCGTTAGTTATACGCTTTCCTTTGCTAACGGTACGGGATCTGATCCGAACACCAACGCCGGACTTCTCGCGCAACAAGGTCAGACAAACCTGCGCGAGCCAAAGCCGCTTAACTTCGATCAGCGACATACCTTCGTAACTTCCTTCGACTACCATTACGGTTCCGGTAAAGATTACGACGGTCCGGTATGGTGGGGCAAGCAGATTTTTGCGAACGCCGGTATGAACCTGGTGTTCCGTGCCGGTTCCGGTACGCCGTACACCCGTAAAGTAAACATTACACCAACGGCCGATTTCACCTCTGCAGCGAACAGTCGTTCGGTTATCGCAGGACAGTTGAACGGTTCTCGCCTTCCTTGGCAGTTCCGTATCGATGCCCGCTTCGACAAAGGTTTCAATATCACAACGTCTAAAAATGCTTCCGGCGAAAAGCGCCGCGGTATTTCAGGACAGGTATACATTCAAATCTTGAACTTGCTCGATACCAAGAACGTGACCGGTGTTTACGCCGCTACCGGTAGTCCGGAGGACGATGGTTATATCACATCTCCGGGCGCACAAGCGAATATCCAGAGTAAAGTGGATCCTCAGTCGTACGTTGATTTGTACGAGGTCGCTGTGAACAATCCGTTCAATTACAGTTTACCACGCCGTATGCGCCTCGGTGTAATGTTCAACTTCTGATAAACGCATCAACAATTCGTGAAAAAGCAATTAACACCTCTCTATACGATGAAGCAGTTCGTCAAAGTAACCTTGGTTCTTCTCTTTCTTTCCGCCGGTGTTCAGGCGCGTATGAATGTTGGAACGCAACGACTGGCAAATCCTAACAACCGGATGTTTGCCGGCTGTCAGCCTTCCAAGTCGAAGACAGAGCTTGATATCAACAACGTTCGCTGTCCTATCTTTATCAATGGTGATATGTGGTGGGATCTGGTAGGTAACGCCAAATACGAAGTACCCTACGGTAGTAACCGTTTCTCCTTATTCGCCGGTGCTATCTGGATCGGTGGAAAGGACAATGCCGGTAACTTGAAAGTGGCCGCTCAGACGTACCGCCAGTCGGGTAGCGATTTCTGGCCGGGTCCGCTCGATACGGTCAACGCCAGTATTACCTCTGACATTTGTTCCGAGTACGATCGTCACTGGAAGATTTCAAAATCGGAGGTAAAAGCATTCGTAGAATATTATGCGGCTAACGGCCAGGTGGATCCTGCTACTCCGGATGCTATTAAATCATGGCCCGGCGAAGGTGATCCTACCTTGAATCAGGCGCGATATTTGGCTCCGTTTGTGGATGTCAACGGTGATGGAAATTATAATTGGGAAGACGGTGATTATCCCGGCTTCAACCTTTCCAGCACACCTCAGTGCGGTGACCTTTTGTATGGTGACCAAACCATTTGGTGGGTGTTCAACGACGATGGAAATAATGCTCCGCACGAAGAAACAGGAAGTCTTTTCCGTATCGGTGTAGAAATCCAAGCGCAGGCTTTTGCCTTCGCGACCAACGATGAGATCAATAACATGACCTTTTATCGTTACAAGATCATCAACCGTGCCAGCCAAGCGTTGGACTCTACCTATTTTGGTGCTTGGGTGGATCCGGATCTGGGTAACTACCTCGATGACTATGTAGGTTGTGACGTGAAGCGCGGATTCGGCTATTGCTACAACGGCGATGCTGATGATGACGGTTCACTGGGTTATGGTGTCAATCCTCCTGCGGTGGGTGTCGATTTCTTCGAAGGACCAATTGCGGATCCTAATGATGGCGTTGATAATGACCGCGACTCAATCATTGATGAGCCGGGTGAGCAGATCATTATGTCGAAATTCGTTTACTACAATAACGACGGATCCAATATTGGTAACCCGAATACGGCACAGCAATATTACAACTACATGCGCGGTATCTGGAAAGACGGTTCTCCGCTGGTATACGGCGGAAATGGTTACCAGACTGCCGGTGCAGACAGTTGTGAGTTTATGTTCCCCGGCGATACCGATCCTAACGGTTGGGGAACCCGCGGTGTTCCGCTGAATTCTTTGTTCCCTTGGTCTGAATCTGAACCAACTCCTGGTGGTACACCTAACACGCCGGATGACCGCCGTTTCTTGCAGTCTGCTGGTCCGTTTACGCTCCTTCCGGGTGCTGTTAACTACATCACCACCGGGGTCGTTTGGGCGCGTTCTACATCTGGCGGTCCGCTGGCTTCTGTGAAGCTGGTACGTCTTGCCGACGACAAAGCGCAGTTGTTGTTCAACAGTTGCTTCAAAGTGGTTGATGGTCCGGATGCGCCGGATCTCACGATCCGTGAATTGGACAAAGAATTGATTTTCTCCATCGTCAATCCAAGCTCTTCCAATAATTTCCGCGAGGAGTACACTGAAGAAGATCTGGAAGCGCAAGCTGCAGGAAATGCAAACTCGCGTTTTGTATTCGAAGGTTACAAAGTTTACCAGGTAACCGGCCCTTCAGTATCTCCAACAGAATTGAACGATGCCGACAAGGCGCGTCTCATTTTCCAGTGCGATGTTAAAAATGGTGTATCACAAATTGTTAACCAGTATTTCGAGGCGGAGCTTAATGCGATTGTAGCGCAGGAGGAAGTAGTCGGTGAAGACAAAGGGTTGCGTCACACCTTCCGTATTTCCACGGATGCGTTCGCTGCCGGCGATCCTAATCTGATCAATCACCAGACGTATTACTTCATGGCCATTGCTTATGCGTACAATCCTGATCAAGCTACTTTCGATCCGTATGTGGAAGGCTTGGGCAAACCGTACCTCAAAGGTCGTCGTAACTCTGCCGGTGGGGCCATCAATGTTTACACGGCCATTCCTCACATCTCTTCCGTAGAATCAGAAGGTCTGGTCTTGAACACGGTTTATGGTGACGGTCCTCAGATCCAGCGAATCAGTGGTATCGGTAACGGTTACAACCTTGGTTCTGATCGTCTGTCGCTGGATATTTCCCAAGAGCAAATCGACGAGGTGATCTTTAATGCCAGCAACCCGTCTAATACGATTCAGTATCCGATCTATGAGCGCGCTCGTGGTCCTGTCGACATCCGTGTATTCGATCCTGTGAAAGTGGTTCCAGGTTACTATGAATTGTGGCTCGACGATACGGCACAATCTACGGGCCGTTGGATTCTCAAAGACATGAACAGTGGTGTGGCAACTACATCCGAAAAAACCTTGGAATTCCCGTATGATCAACTGTTCCCTAACTATGGTTTCTATGTAAGCATGAACCAGGTGTCAGGTCCCGGTGAATACCAGGCCGGCGGAAACGGCTTCATCGAAGCTACCAAGGAGTATTCCGATAACAACGCACAATGGTTTACCGGTATTCCTGATTTGGATAACTTCCCACAGTTTAACTGGATTCGCGCCGGTACTGCGACTTCACCTGATCCTGATTATGTCGGGGTGGATAATTCTCAATTCTATGAAAAGGTGTTGGGTGGCACCTGGTCGCCGTTCAAACTGGTAGCTACTACGGCTACCGGAGATCGTCTGGCTCCTGCGCCGGGTTGGGATGGTTCGGGTGCTATTGCGAAAGATTCCATCTCTTACTTGTGTGGTGTGGATGTTATTCTCACCAGCGACAAGTCCAAGTGGAGCCGTTGCGTGGTATTCGAAACGTGTAATGATAAAAACCTCTCTCAAGGTAATCAGTACAAGAACCTGATCCGTAAGCATCCTTCCCTGAATCTCGATGGGTCGTATAGCACCACTGATTCGGGTTTCAGCTGGTTCCCTGGTTACGCTATGAACGTGGAAACGGGTGAGCGTCTCAATATCGCTTTCGGTGAAGACAGCTACTTGAGTCCTGCCAACGGTTTCTTCGGACAGACGGGTGCGGACATGATTTACAATCCGACTTCAACCGTGTTCGATGATACTGGCCGCGTAGTAGCTGGTGGCAAACATTTCATTTACGTCTTCGGTAACAAGCGCTCGTTGAAATATCCTGGTACTGCAGACACCGTTACCACAGCAGGGACTTATTATGGACCTGCCTACGACGGTTGTCAGTGGATTCACGACCGGCTGTGGCCGTTGACAAACACGGTGACCACGGCACAGAAAAAAGCAATTACCCAGACGTGGAAAGATTGTATGTGGGTGTCTTGTTCGTACACGGCAACTGGTCAAACGTTGTTGGCTTCTGATGTGAAGGTTCGCTTGCGTGTGGCTAAGCCATATCGTATGTATCAAGGTACGGGAACGGATAATACGTATAACTACCGTCCTTATTACCGATTCTCTACCATCGATCTGACGGCAAAAGTCAAGCAAACAGATGTGGCTAAGAATGCCTTGAGTCTGATCAATGTTGTTCCTAATCCGTACTACGCCTATTCGACTTACGAGCAAAATCAGCTCGATAGTCGTGTAAAGATCACGAACCTGCCTTCCAAGTGTACTATTTCCATATACACCAACAGTGGAATCCTGGTACGTCGACTCCAGCGTGATGCCGGATTTGACAACACCGGTGGTGCTATTTATCCTGAACTTAACCTGGAATCCTCCGCGGACTGGGATTTGAAGAATACGGAAAACGTTCCGATTGCAAGCGGCATCTATATTATTCATATTGATGCACCGGGAATTGGTGAGCGTACCTTGAAATGGTTCGGTGTTTTCCGTCCTATCGATTTAGATACCTTCTAATACGGCCCGAACAATCGGAATCAACTACAGAAAGCTAAGCACTATGAAAAATCGCTATATCGGAAAATTCGCATCGGCCTTGTTGGTAGGAAGTCTCCTGTCATCTTCCGTTGCATTCGCCGGAAATCCTGATCGTGTTGGTCAGGCCGGAGCTACCGAATTGCTCATCAATCCATGGTCTCGTTCCTCCGGTTGGGCGCATGCCAATGCCGGCGGCGTACGCGGCCTTGAGGCGACCTTCCTTAACGTTGCAGGTATTGCACACACGAAAAAGACGGAAGTCGGATTCGCGAACACCTCTTTCCTGCGCGGCAGCGGAATCAGCATCAACGCTTTCGGTCTCACCCAAAAAGTGGGCGAAGCAGGCGTGTTGGGATTGTCGATCATGTCCATGGATTTCGGTGAAATTGACGTAACCACTACGTCGTTGCCGGAAGGTGGAGTCGGTACCTATAAGCCACAGTTCATTAATATCGGAATCTCATACGCAAAGGTGTTTTCCAATTCCATTTATGGAGGTTTCACCGTACGTATCATCGACCAGAGTATCTCTAACGTCGGTGCTCGCGGTGTTGCTGTCGATGCAGGTATCCAGTATGTGACCGGTACAAACGAAGATCGTGACAATGTACGCTTCGGAATCTCGTTGAAGAACGTGGGAACGCCGATGAAATTCGGTGGCGACGGTCTTTCTACACGCTTAACGGCACCAACCGGCGGCTATCAGTTGACCATTGAGCAACGTACCGAAGGATTTGAAATCCCTTCGTTGTTGAACATCGGAGCGTCCTATGATTTTCGTCCGGCTGAAAACCATCGTATCACGGCTGCGGCTAACTACACCTCCAATTCGTTCAGCTACGATCAGACCTCTGTCGGCCTCGAGTACGCTTTCAACGAGATGTTCATGTTGCGCGGTGGATTTATGTATGAGAAAAACATCTTTGATGATGTCAATCGTCTTACTGCCAACACCGGTCCATGCGGAGGTGTAACGGTGGAAGTGCCACTCGGAAAATCCGGCAAGCGATTCGGTATTGATTACTCTATCCGTTTCAGCAATCCGTTTGATAATACCCACACCTTTGGAGCCAAGTTGACGCTCTAGTTGTTATTATTGTTTCTACAGCGAACAAGATCCTCCCAAGGGTCTTGTTTCGTTTTTTAGTAAAAGAACACTACGACAGCGCATTCTCCGTCTGTCGAACCGAAAAAATAACCTATTATAATTGAATAGCAGGCCGTATGGCGGCCTACTCATTATTTAAATTAACCATGACTGCTCAGTATTTCACCCCGGAGGGCCTGAAAAAACTTCAGGACGAATTGAATCAATTGAAGAATGTGGAGCGCCCGAAGATCTCTCAGCAGATCGCGGAGGCGCGCGATAAAGGCGATCTTTCGGAAAATGCC
>CAINVI010000336.1 GCA_903854075.1 Candidatus Pollutiaquabacter sp.
GACCTTGGCAAGGTCGTGCTCTACCAAATGAGCTACTTCCGCCTGTTGCTGTTAAGGAATTACCTCAAAAGCGAGTACAAAAATACTACTTTTTTAACTCCCAATCAAATTTCAAGTTAAAAAATGCTGTTTTTGGTAAAAAACCGCTGAAAATCAGGTACTAGGAACAACTATATGGCAGATGGACCAGACAGAATACGCTGATCAATTTTGGCCACCCCTCAATATTGACTAATATTGATAAAATCTGCCAAAAAGTAAAAACCATGCCCACTATCCATATCAATGCGCCTGCCGGTTCGTTTGCTGACACTGTTCTTTTTCCCGGTGATCCTTTGCGTGCCAAGTTTATTGCAGAAAATTTTCTTCAGGAGGTGGTGCAAGTGAACGACATACGTAATATGTTGGGATTTACGGGAACCTATAACGGTAAGCGTGTGTCTGTTATGGGTTCCGGTATGGGGATTCCTTCGTGTATGCTGTATGCGAAAGAGTTGATCACGGAGTACGGTGTAAAAAATATTATCCGTATTGGCACCGCCGGTGGACTGAAGGGGACGAAAATAAAAGACTTAGTCATTGCCTTGTCAGCCAGTACCGACTCTTCTGTAAACCGTTCCCGCTTATTGGGGTATGATTTTTCGCCGTGTGCGGATTTCACGTTGGCACGTCGCGCCGTTGATGCTGCCATGGCAAAAAAATTACGTGCACTTACCGGCAATTGTTTTTCCTCCGATTATTTTTATCATCCGGTTTCATCCTTGGTGGATCAGATGGAAAAAATGGGAGTGCTCTGTATTGAGATGGAGGCAGCCGGGTTGTATGGCGTCGCCGCCGAATATGGAGCCAACGCATTGGCGATTTTGACCATCAGCGATCATATCCGTACCGGCGAAGAGATGACCGCCGAAGAGCGGCAAGTTGGACTTCGAAACATGGTAGAAGTTGCGCTGGAAACGGTGCCGGAATAACCGGAAGTTACGGTCGTTGAAGCATGATGCCGGAAAGGCTATTGTTCTCAATGATGCTACCGTCAATACTTTCCGTCAATCCGTCGCCGTTAAGATCTGTGGCTTCGTAACCGCTGATGAAAACAGACGTGCCTGATTCAATAAGCAAAAGGTCTTGCAAATCAATACTACCATCCTGATTGACATCGCCGCTAAAGAGCGAAAACTTTCCATCGCCAGTAGCTTTTAATTGATTGCCATAGGCGGAAGTAGCTGTACTGGTAAAATCATAACTGTTGTTGATCAGGGAGATGGATACGGGAGCGGCGCTCCAGGTTTCCAGGCTGTTTCGGTGGCGCACGAATACAAAGTATGTTCCACCAATCAGAGGGTTAGGAATGTTGATTGTTGTTTCTCCGAGTGTGTTCAAGAGAACTTGCTGACTTAAGATAGAGGAGAATGGAGTAAGTGAAGTGGCTAATGAAACGGTAATGGTATCGCAGTTCAGAGTGTCGTTTGCGGGATCAATAACAGGTGCTAGTCGGCCGTTGTTTCGATAGAACCCTTCAATAAAAATTTTAAGACTCATCGTTGTTGGACACCCTTCGTCAGTTTGTCCGTTGCAATTGTCGTCGATGCCGTTACCGCAAATTTCTACGTTCCCTGGATTGCTGGCCGAAACGACATCATTACAGTCGCTGCTGTCTGCGATGAATCCTGTTGGTTGGTCGCAAGCCGTAATTACAGCACTCGGATCTCCAAATCCATCTTGGTCGCCATCCTGAAACCAGCGAGTTGCCGGAAGCACCTGCAGCGAAACAGTGCCATTCATGGAGAGCGTACAGCCTGTACTCAACTTGGTTGCTGTGACTTGGTAAATGCCTGGTGTAAAGAAGTTGCCGAAATTAAAACTTGTACCTGTTCCTGTGACGGAGCTTCCGCCAACTGCCGTTCCATTTAGTAAGAGTTGATAGGATACATTGGCATCGGAGCCGCTGATACCTATTGGAAGACCTTCGGTGTATAATTCGCAAAGGTTGCCACCGCCGGTTACGGTATACAGTAAAGGAGAGGAAAGTTGCTGTACAAAAACAGTTCCTGACATGGAAGCCGTACAACCGGTAGTGCTTAACGTGGCAATAACGGTATAACCGCCCGTCTGCTGTTGTACGCCGAAATCAAGTGCGCTTCCGGTTCCGTTTAGTGTGTTTACTAGATTGCCTCCGGCACGATATAGAGAATACTGAATTCCGGCTTGAGAACCGGAGAGTCCTATCGGAGCTCCGGCACCACCACTGCAAATACCACCACCTCCTGTTATCTGGAAAATAGTGGGAGAGGGTTGTTCACTTACGGATACGGTGCCAGTCATCAGAGAGCTGCAGCCCGTAGCGGTAACTGTTGCTGTGACGTAGTAGGTGCCGGTATCGGATTGATTGCCGAAGGAAAGGGTGGTTCCGGTTCCGAACAGCGTAGTCACCACATTCGTATTTCCGATTTTATATAATTTATAGATAACACCGGATTGAGAGCTGTTCAAGCTAATCAGCGGGCCTGCAGTTCCGTGACAATAGTTTCCGCCGCCGGTAAGCGTGTAAGCAATTGGCAGGGGATTTACCTGTACAATAGCGGATCCGTTCATCGATGCTGTACATCCGCTGGCGTTGTGTGATGCGAGTACGGAATAGTTGCCTGCAATGGATTGAGTGCCGAAATTCAGTGCGCTTCCTGTTCCTGAAAGCGTATTGCCGGTAGTGTTGCCGTTTCGCTGGAGCTGATATTCTACGCCGGCTTCACTGTTGTCAAGACTAACGGTAACGCCACTGTCACCGGCGCAAGTGGTTCCTCCTCCAGAAACAGAGAAGATGCTTGGGTTGACGGTTACTGCGACCGGAGCCGTGGTTGCCACACATCCGTTACTTCCGGTAACTGTACAGAAACGGTTGCCGCTATTGGTGACTAATATACTTTGTGTAGTTGCACCGTCATCCCATGTATAAGCGGCGGACGGACTGGCTGTCAGTGTTATGCTGCCTCCCTGACAAAATGAAGTATTGCCTGAACTGCTGATCGATGGTGAAGTAATGGAATAAGTAATTTTTATATCGTCGATGCGGTATTGTGTAACAGTTGAACTCTGTACGAATTGCAGAAAAAGGGTAGAGGAGTTGGGGATTCCTGAAGTGATGGACCGCAAGTGCCATATCGCAGTACCGGTGCCGGAAGGAAGTGCTGCAAAACTCAATGGTGTATATGTAGTACCATCTGTGCTAACTTGCACGGAAATGTCGCTCCCGGTTGCTGCGTTCGTGTTTTTGTAAATACCGAAAGAGAGTTGCAGGTTGTTGAGTCCTGAAGTGTTAATGCCAGCTATCGTGAAATTTCTTCCTGCAATCGTGGTAAAAAACACATTCGCGCCGCCGGAAGCACCGCTATATCCGGTAGATACGGT
This sequence comes from Candidatus Pollutiaquabacter sp., assembly GCA_903854075.1. Classification (GTDB taxonomy): domain Bacteria; phylum Bacteroidota; class Bacteroidia; order AKYH767-A; family 2013-40CM-41-45; genus Pollutiaquabacter. The sequence continues at coordinate 3,403 of CAINVI010000336.1, forward strand.
CGTTGCCCTGACATCGGCACTTCCGCTCATCGTCTGTTGGTCGTTGTCAAATCCATTTGCACTTTCATGTGCGGCGATACTGGTAGTCGTACTTACCGAACCCATTGATTCGTTCAGAGCAACGCCACTGACTTGAAAAGTGCTAAGACTAACGATTACTGCGGATGAAGCGGAAGAACACCCGGAGTTATCGGTCAAGGTTACACTGTAAGATCCTGCAGCGGTAACGGCAATGCTTTGCGTGGTTGCTCCTGTTGACCATAAATAAGTATATCCTGGATTGGTATTAATCGACAATGTACTTCCTTGACAGATTGCTGTTGTTCCTGTCGGAGATGTCGTTGCTACAGGCAATGCGCGAACGGTAATGGTCGTTGTTGCAATTCCGGTACAACCATTTACAGCCGTATAGTTGTAGGAAATAGTATGTGTGCCGGTACCTGCTGTAGCTGGATTAAATATACCATTACTTACTCCTGCGCCTGAATAGGTTCCGCCAGTAGGTGCTCCTCCGGTGAGTAAAAATGGCGTGGCGTTAAGGCAGACAGCGCTGAACGGTGCCAATGAAACAGTGGGAGGAGTATTTAGCGAAACACTTACGGATGTAGTACCGATACAGCCATTTGCGTCAGTTCCGGTAACAGTATACACGGTGGCAATTGCGGGCGACGCAATGACTGTTGCTCCGGTTGCAGCACTCAGTCCGTCGGCTGGGCTCCATGAATAGGTGACAGCGCCGGAAGCGGTAAGTGACACGCTTCCGCCACTGCAAATTGATCCGGAAGACGGTGACAGGGTGATGGACGGTGGGGGTACAGCAGTCACCTGAATGGATGATGATAGGAGAGGTTGGCAAACGAGGGAGTTAGTAGATGTGTAGGCAGGAAAGCTAATCTGCCAATTTTGCAGCGTTCCTGAATTGCTATTCGCCCGATCGAAAACCAATAATTTCCAATTTCCATTTGGCTGAATAGCGCCATTTCCGAAAGCGGCAAAAGTGGTTACTGTGGAAGATAAACAGGAGCTGAATGTGGATGGCCATGGTTTGAAGGTGCCGGAATAGGGTGCTCCTGTAGTAGGTATCGAGGTGCTGCCATTGTCACTAAAGATAGTGTTGGTAAAATTATCGCCGGTATTTCCCGTATTTCCTGTACGATTGCTCAGTCCCAATCGTTCACCATTCGGGGCTTCTAGGAAAATAGCTAAATCACCTACAGCTGTATGCGTGATATTTATTTTTATACTAATATCGGCTGAAGTAACGGTGCCGGTATAGCCGGAAACATTTATGGTGCTCGAAGCACCGGTGCAACTATTGTTTGGTATGCCTAAGGAGCTGTTATTGATAAAGGTGGCAGCCGGGTTGTTTGTTGTGATGGTATTTGATTTTTGTAGTACCAGTCGATAGCTGCCCGAGCTGTTAGCGATGAAGACGGGAGTAGTCTCGCCGGAAATATCAGCGGTATTTTTTTGCCATTGATAAGTAGTGTTAGTTGCGACTACAGCATTTAAGGTGACACTACCTCCGGTGCAAAAAGTGGTAGGTCCTGATAAGCTGATGGAGGCGTCTGCATTCGGATAAACAGTGATTGGAAAATTCAAAGTGGAGTCGTTATTGGCAATCGTGTCACCGGGTAACGTAGTGAATGCTTTTAGTTGGTAGGTCCCGGAAGTAGTAATCGATACAGCGGACGTAAATGGTACCGTCATTTCCTGTCCTGCTGCAAGCGTCCCGGACGTTACGATCTGATAGATGGTTTGAGTCGCTCCGGACGGAGAAGTGACTTTTAAACCTATACTAAGATTATTGTAGCCGAAGTTCAGTGTGTTTGCCCCGTAGTTTTTAATTTTTACAGCAGCAGACTGTGAAGTAGTAGCACATGTATAGTTAGCAGGATCGGTGACGGCTGTTGCGCCGACATCAGCAAATGGACATGACGTGTTTTCAAAATCCAGTAGAATACTTACCGGCAGATGGTCGGCTGCGTAGTGTAAGGCGTCAGCGATGGTTTGGGAAACGGCAGTGTTAGGAGGTTGGTTGATAGAATCATTATAGTGATTACCGTCGTTTCCAAAAGGAACCGTGGAGCCATTCACAAAGGTGATTCCTCCCGATTGACTAATGGCAGTGGAGTAGAGCACAAGGTCGAAACGGTCATTAAGTCCTCCAGTGGAGCCGCCGCCGAAAGCTCGCACACGCGGAGATTGTGTATGATGAACAGCGTACGTACTTGAGTTCCAGGTTCCGGAAATAGTTGTAGGATCGATAACATGACCCTCAGAGCCGGCAGTAACCTGCAGGAGTTTTTGATAAGCGGACTCGCTGGATCGGTAAATATTGAAATCTCCACAGACAATGAAGTTGCTCCCCGGAGATAATTGATTAGTGTATTTACGGAGGGTGTCTACTTCCTGGGCACGTTGCGCTTCATCTGCACTAGTGTTGCTCGCCTTCAGGTGAACAGAATAAATACGCAGCGTATCACCAGATAATAAATGAACAAGTTTGAATTCGTTTATATCACGAAGCGTAGTGCGGATACGCGTATTGCTGATAAAAGCGAATTTGGTGTTTTTGTAAAATAGGGCGTTGTCGGTGTCAAAGCCGTCGATAAAAGTGCCAGCACTGTAGTTGCCAGAGGTTTTATTCATGACATTACTCAGAAAGCCATTGACGCCGGCTTGTGATTGAGTCTCTTGTGTCACGAGTATATCGGGTTCCAAAGCGGTGATGATGGTTCGGAAATAAGGATTTCGTTGTGTGGTGTCGGCGGTTACATTACTCAGGTCCGGATAATTCAGCAGGTTATAACTAACCAGTTTTATTCTTTCCTTGCCAACTGTGACTGCTTTACAACTGTTACTACTTGTTCCGCAAGTGTTGGAAGCAGCAACGCAGATAGTTCCACCGGTACTTCCAAAGGC
>CAINVI010000337.1 GCA_903854075.1 Candidatus Pollutiaquabacter sp.
CAAGTGTATTGAAATTGAACGTATCCGAAATCAACGACACACAACCAAAGCGATCAGTGGTAATCACGCGGTACTGTCCGTTCGCGCCGGGAACAAAATATTGTCCGGTTGCACCCGCAATAGGTCCGCTGTTGTCATACCATTGATACGTTGAATCAGGAATGGTATACAGGGTGTCTTGACTAACATAAACAACCGCGGAGTCACGCGCGCCACCGCCAAGCTCACACGCACTGTAGCGAAAAGCCTGCGGAACGGTTCCGGCCACCTGATGCGTCCATAATAAATTTCCAAGCGAGTCGATCTCGTAAATAATACCAGACTGTGAAATACAGATTTGTGTATTACCGTTCGGCAACTGCTGGGAATTACCCATGGAAGATGTTTTGCCTAAACAGGCAATCTTTTTATCGGCAACAACGGGGAGAAATGCTGTTCCTGTTGTGCGAGAATATCCAATTAGCGAATCGTAGGGGGGATTAATGATTTTAATGGCCGAAGTATCGGGGTGGTAGTTGTTGTCAAACCCAACCAACGAGTAGGCTCCCGGACAATCTTCGGGAATCCAATGCGGATCGTGCACAACACTGAATTGTCGTTGTGTACCTGTGAAGCCGTACGCTGCAGGATTTCCCCAACGGTATAAAATATCGCCGCCGCGCCCCCAACGACCGCCTTGATGGCCGGCCGCTAATGCCACTGATGTTGTTTTCTCAATGACATATATCTCGTTGTTGTAGCGCGAGCTTATTACAATCTGATCCAGTGAGTCATTGTAATCAATCCCGTTGATGTGCATCCAGTCTGGGCGAGTAGTGTTGTTCAGAAAATTTACGTTCAACAACTCCGGATGATTAATGATACTATCCTGATAATTGGGCTTCGTGCTGTCAACGTTCTGCACTAAATGATCCCATACGCGCCACTGCCATACGATTTCACCACTGTCGGGCAGTATGGGGCGGATTTCCACTATCATATCCGACCAAGTGGCCGCCGGAGTGGTGTCGCCAATAGCCGCCAGTTCGGTGGCTGTTTTCCGTTCATAGACAATGGCCAGAATATTTCCGTTGGGCAACGGAACAACATCGTGATGAAGCGAGTAGGTGCTATTCTGAAGTTGATAATTCCAGATAAGATCGCCCTGCCAGTTATAGTATTGTAGTATTCCGGTTACACCACCGGCATTCCACCCGTTGTTCGGCGGGACCACCGTTCGCAACAACTTACCGCCAGTCAATAGATGACAGTTATACCCGTTGCCGAAATTCATACCGCTCCAATAATGATACCGCACCCCGCTCGTGTCTACTATATAAGCTCGCGAATCACCTTGTATGGAATACAGCGTAAACCGCCCCCATTGTTGAGCCGTAACAATGTTGGAGACCAACAAAAACAGAAAAAAGAGAAAATAAATTGGGCGGAAGGAAGACATTACGATAACTATTCTTGATTGTAGTCTTGTTATACGTGCGGTCTGCTAAAAAGTTAGTGCCAAAATCGTTCCGGTTCAACCACCCACCTCCGGCTTAATTAACGAAAAAAAGGTTGTTTATTGATCGTCTGGTTCTCCGCGCGGCAACTCTTCCTGATCCACCTTCAACTCTTCGCCATTACGGTAAGTAATCGTGACCAGTAGGGCGCCGTTTTCGTCGTAGAGCTTCCATTGTCCGTCCGGTAAACCAAGACGGTAAACCCGAACCTCTCGCATTTTTCCGTCGGGCCAGTAATAGCGATGCTCGCCCGTTTCCTGTCCGTCAAGAAACTCGCCTTCAAACGCTATTTGTCCGCCGGTATAAAACTGTTTCCATAATCCATCTTCACGACCTTCTATAAATTTTCCGCGCGCTACATATTCATCAATGCTGTAGCTCCACTCTCCTTCTTGCAATCCGTTAATGTATTCGCCTTCAGCAAGAATGGCACCTTGATCGTCGTATTCCCGCATGATGCCGTTCTCTTTTCCGTTCTTATACGTCTCTTCACGGCGTACGACGCCGTTAGGGTAATACCACTTCCATAATCCCTCCGGTTTACCTTTAACGAATACCCCTATTTGTTCTAGGGAATCGTTTTCAAAAGTGTGCTTCCACAACCCGTCTTTTTTTCCGTCGGTATAATTTCCGATGGCTTTCAATTTTCCACTTTCATAAAACTCCTTCCACTCGCCTTGTTCGCGTCCCTGATTGTCTATTTTTCCCTGACGCAACAAGCGGCCGGCAGCAAAAACTTTGGCAGAATCAAGGTTACCTTCACGATCATACTGGCGGAAAATTCCTTCCGGCATTCCTTTTTTATACGTGCCGACAATACGAACGCTTCCGTCGGGAAAATAATTTCGTTTTACTTCGAATTTTTCCTGTTCCTCTTTCTCATCCGGAATTAATTCTCCCATTCTATATTCTTCTTTCTTCATTACACGGCCGTCTTCAGCATATTCCTTGAATAATCCATCTTTAAGATCGTCGGTGTAAGCGCCTTCACTCTTCAGTTGATCGGAGTCATAATAGGTACGATAAATTCCCTGCTTTCGACCCGACTTATCAAGCCTGTTAATTTTTTCTTCGCGTTGAAAAAAACCATTACGATAAAACGCAACCGTGATTAATAAGTCTTCGGAGTTGTATTCGCGCGCCATCCCGTTTTCAACACCGTTCGTATATGGAATCGACTTTATCCGGTTTCCTCGCTCATCATAAAATTGAGAAGTACCCACGCGGATGCCCATTGAATCCGTTTCAGCGGTCCGAAGTTTACCGTTAGGATAATAATTTCGTTGTAAACCATTTTTAATTCCTCCGGTGTAGTTGTACTCGGCAGTTACAACGCCGGAGTCGCTATAAAAACGCCAGAGGGAATCTAATTTAAAATTCAAACGATTTCCTTCAGATTTAAGCTGTCCATTTTCATAGTACGTTTTCCAGTAACCGTCCGGTTTTCCGGAACGCATTGTTCCCTCGCTACTCACTTTACCGTTGGGATGATAAAAAATAGTATATCCGTTCGGATTTATTTCCTGAGCTACAACTGAAAATGAAAAAACAAAAACGCTGATGAAAATAAGCAACCGCGATGCGGAACTGCAGATGATGTGGAAATAGTTGCTTTTCATCGTAGTAAAGATATTATAAACCCGCTTTCGCAGAGATATCAAGCATACGGCGGATAGGTTGAAATGCTTTAACACGCAATGACTCTTCCATAACCAATTCCGGTTGCTCGTACTGCATACAAAGATAAAGTTTCTCCAGGGTATTAAGTTTCATGTGTGGACAGTCGTTACACGCACATAAATTATTCGGCGGAGCCGGAATAAATGTTTTTTCCGGAGAAGATTTAGCCATCTGATGTAAAATACCCGACTCAGTAGCAACAATGAATGATTGGTCTTTACTGTTTATCGTATAATTTAATAGTCCTGTAGTAGACCCGATAAAATCAGCCAGTTGTAATACTGCCTCTTCACATTCAGGATGAGCGATGAATTTTGCTTCCGGATGTTTGGCTTTAAGTTTTGTTATTTTTTCAAAGGAGAAAATTTCATGTACCATACAGGCACCATTCCAAAGCACCATTTCTCTTCCGGTTTTTTGCGTGATGTATCGACCAAGATTCTTATCGGGAGCGAAAATTATTTTTTGGTCTTTTGGTACACTGTTGACAACCGATATCGCATTGGATGATGTGCAAATAATATCACTCATTGCCTTAATGGCAGCTGTACAGTTGATATAACTGATTACGATATGATCCGGATGTTTTTCTTTGAAAGCAGCAAAGGCTTCCGGAGGACATGAATCGGCTAGTGAACAACCTGCACGTAAATCAGGTAATACAACCTTCTTATCAGGGTTTAGAATCTTCGCTGTTTCTGCCATAAAGTGGACACCCGCAAAAACAATCATTGAGGCTGTTGTTTTTTCTGCCTGTTGTGCTAATCCAAGACTATCGCCAATATAATCGGCTACATTCTGAATGTCCGGATCCTGGTAGTAGTGCGCCAG
>CAINVI010000338.1 GCA_903854075.1 Candidatus Pollutiaquabacter sp.
ACAATACGCGTGGTATTTCTCACCGGCGTTGCAGCTGCCATACTTACTGAAGCCGGCCTGACCTTTCTTGGAATCGGCTTGCCGTTCAATACACCATCCTGGGGTATATTATTGTTTGAAGCCAAACGCAACATCCAAGCCTGGTGGCTGGCAGTGATTCCCGGCGCAGTTCTCTATTTGCTAACCCGTACCCTTTTTATGCTGAGTAAGAAGTAGTCGCTTTTTAGTTTGTGAAATCGCTTTTCAATACGCCCGCCTTAACATTCTTTAACGCACCGTTTAACAAAACTTTCACATTAAATAATGCATTTTTGTACTGAAAACTGAGTTAACTGACTTAGCAATATGGATATAAAAGAAATCAACGAGCGGATACAACGTGAATCAGCGTTTGTAGATCTGCTGCACATGGAACTTAGCAAAGTAATCGTCGGGCAGAAATACATGACCGAACGTTTGCTGATCGGTTTATTGGCAAATGGTCATATCCTGTTGGAAGGAGTTCCCGGACTGGCAAAAACCTTAGCCATAAAATCCCTTTCGGCAGCCATTCATGCCAAATTCAACCGCATCCAATTCACACCGGATCTTTTACCGGCTGACGTGCTAGGTACGGTAATTTATAATCAAAAGTCAGAATCGTTCAACGTCCGTAAAGGTCCGATTTTTGCCAACTTCATTCTGGCGGATGAGATCAACCGTGCTCCGGCCAAAGTACAAAGCGCACTTCTTGAAGCGATGCAAGAAAGACAAGTGACCATCGGCGATACAACATTCCCGCTCGATGAGCCTTTTCTAGTATTGGCCACGCAAAACCCGGTGGAACAAGAGGGAACTTATCCCCTTCCGGAAGCACAAGTTGACCGATTCAAGTTAAAAGTTGTAATCGGTTATCCAAGCCGTTAAGAAGAACGCGCCATTATCCGTCAAAATATTGCTACTGAACCGGTAAAAATAAATCCGGTAATTCATCCTGAAGAGATCATGAAAGCTCGTCAGCTGGTACGCGAAGTTTACATGGATGAGAAAATCGAAAAGTACATTGTAGACATCGTATTCGCATCACGCTTTCCGCGAGAAGTTAATCTCGGACGTTTGCAACAACTCATAAGCTACGGTGGATCACCACGTGCAAGTATTAATCTGGCGTTAGCCGCCAAAGCCTACGCCTTCATCAAGCGTCGCGGATATGTAATTCCGGAAGATGTTCGCGCAGTTTGTCACGACGTGCTGCGACACCGAATCGGTTTGACCTATGAAGCAGAGGCCGAAAATATTTCCGTCGAACAGATCATTAACGATATCCTAAATACGGTTGAAGTTCCGTAACACTATTTCTCCGATCAGCTGTCATGGAAACCACCGAACTCCTTAAAAAGGTCCGCAAGATAGAGATCAAGACGCGAGGTCTATCCGCCCATGTTTTTTCCGGCGAATACCACAGCGCGTTTAAAGGAAGAGGTATGGCCTTCAGCGAAGTTCGTGAATACATGCACGGCGATGATATCCGTTCTATTGACTGGAATGTAACTGCACGTTTTGGACATCCGTTCGTGAAAATCTTTGAGGAAGAACGCGAATTGACTGTTATCTTACTGGTAGACCTGAGTGCTTCCGGAGAATTCGGCACACGACAACAATTCAAAAAAGATCTGATTACTGAAATTTGTGCGGTCCTCTCCTTTTCCGCTATTCAGAATAACGACAAGATCGGGATTATCTTTTTTACCGATCGAATCGAGAAGTTCATTCCGCCTAAGAAAGGCAAAACACACATCCTTCGTATTATCCGCGAACTGATCGAGTTCCAACCCGAAGGTCGTGGTACAGACCTTGGAACGGCATTAAAATACCTCACTAATGCTATAAAAAAACGGAGTATCTGCTTTTTAATTTCCGACTTTCAATCACCAAACTTTGAAGATGCCATTAAACTAGCCAATAAGAAACACGATCTGGTTGCATTACGCATACAAGATCCCGGAGAATCCATACTGCCCGATGTCGGACTTATACGCATGATGGATCCGGAGTCAGGCCAGTGGCGATTAATTGACACTTCAGAAAAACAAGTTCGAGAACAGTTTGACCGCAATTTAAATCTATTCAACCGGGAGCTGGAAGCGCTGTTCGCAAGGTCTGGCGTAGATGCTGCTGTGTTGCAAACCAACCGCTCCTACGTGAAACCGCTCATGCAACTCTTCAAGAACCGGGGAAGAAAATAGCAATGAAACGATATTGGTTAATATTCCCTGCTGCTTTCTTCACCTGTTGCGTGCTACTAGCACAGCATGCCGTTAGTTTCTCTGCAGCTGAGCCAACCCGTGTCATCGCTTCACTGGATACCAATACTATCCGTATCGGCGAACAAATCAAATTACAATTTACCGTCAATACCAGTTCCGATAAACGAATCTCATTCCCTGTCCTTCCGGATACTATGAACGGATTGGAAATCGTATCGCGCTCCGCTATTGATACAATACGCAGTGAAGACGGTCAGCAACTTACGCTGAAACAGCAGCTATCAATTACCGCTTTTGATTCGGGTTATTATGTAGTACAGCCCATTATCTTTTTAGTGTCATCTAAAACCGGCAGCGTTGATAGTTTGAGTACAGAAGCGCAATTAATCAGCGTAAAAACAATTCCAGTTGACACTACCAAAGCTATTAAAACCATAAAGCCGATCATGGAGCCTCCCTTTGACTGGCGTGAATTGTTGCCGTGGTTTTATTTTATTATTGTGCTGACTGTCATCGGCGGTGCTGTTTATTATTACCTGCGGAAACGTAAAAATCGTGTAGTTGAGCCGGAAGTTCGTAAAGCACCTGATCGACCTGCTCATGAAATCGCTCTGGAGGCACTTGCACAGCTGGAAGGCGAAAAATTATGGCAACAAGGCGCGTTCAAAGTATACCACATCCGACTGTCGGATATTCTACGGACGTATCTTGAACATCGCTTTCTCGTTGCTGCACTGGAATCTACCACCGATGAAACGTTGCAAGGACTTCGCCGTCATTCACTAGATGCCCTCAGCCTGAGCAAACTGGAGAGCGTACTGCGTTTGGCAGATATGGTAAAGTTCGCCAAAGCGATTCCAATTGTTACTGAAAACGAACAATCCCTTTCGGATGCTCGCGCTTTTATACGTGGTACCGCACTGACTGATAAAGGAAAGGAGGACGGTAAATGATTCCTTCCATCCATTTCGCGCAGCCGGAATTTCTATGGTTATTACTGCTTGTTCCGGCAAGCATAACCTACTATTACTTTATTTCCCTGCGCAATCCCTCGTTTCTGAAGTTTACCGGACTTCAAATTATGGGAACAACTCGTAAGACGCTGCGTCAACGGTTGTATCACCTGCCGTTTGCCTTGCGATTAATGGCTTTGTGTACGGTCATTGTCGCTTTGGCTCGGCCGCAATCCAGTTCAAGTTCCCAAAGTGTAACGACCGAAGGAATAGATATTGTTTTAGCGCTCGATCTATCTCCCAGCATGCTTGCAGAAGATCTCAAGCCAAATCGTATCGAAGCTGCCAAAAAAGTCGCCCTGCAATTCATCGACAGTCGACCTAACGACCGTATCGGATTGGTTGTCTTCAGCGGTGAAAGTTTTACCCAATGCCCAATCACCAGCGATCACAGTGTTCTTAAAAATCTGATTGGCAATTTGGAAAGCGGAAAACTCGCAGATGGAACGGCCATAGGAGAAGGACTAGCTACTGCCGTCAACCGTATCCGTAACAGCAAAGCGAAAAGCAAAGTCATTATTCTGTTGACGGATGGAGTCAACAACATCGGGGACATTTCACCAGGTACAGCCGGCGAAATCGCCAAAGCATTTAATGTTCGAGTTTATACCATTGGTGTTGGAACACAAGGTCTTGCACCCTACCCTTTTCAAACACCTTTTGGTGTCCAATACCAAAATATGGAAGTTCAAATTGATGAACCCGTACTTCGTGCCATTGCCGGAGAAACAGGCGGCAAATATTTCCGTGCAACAAGTACGTCCAAATTAAAAGAGGTATATGCCGATATCGACAAGCTGGAAAAAACAAAAATAGACGTGCAGGAGTTCCGAAAGCGCGCGGAAGAATTTTATCCGCTGGCCGTTTTTGCAATATTACTCTTGCTAACTGAATATTTACTTCGCAACACCTTACTTCGCACCCTTCCCTGACCATGTTTCGCTGGGCACAACCTGAACATCTTTATGCATTGCTGGCACTTCCTTTGCTGGCCTTGCTGTTTATTGTGGTGCGCCGGAAACGTAAGAATAAGCTGCTTCAGCTGGGTGATAAAATATTGGTAGAGCAATTGATGAAAGAAACCAGTGAACGTAAGCCGCTGGCTCGGATGTTACTTTCCCTTTCAGCCATCGGGTTTCTCATTATTGCCTGGGCT
>CAINVI010000339.1 GCA_903854075.1 Candidatus Pollutiaquabacter sp.
CTCCGCCATCAGGCTTATATGTCAGTGAGGCACCTGATGCGGTTTCAACTACAACCGAAACTCAAGTCGGTGTAGAAGGCATGCGTATTGACCGAATGTTCTTCGAGAAGTTCGAGGATAAAGTCAAAGACGATGATATTCTGAAAAAGACCATTGAGACTGAAAATTGGGATCAGGCGGTTGACTACGTAATCAAGGAATACTTCGATAAACCTCAGGAATTTTTCAATCTGGATAAACTTCGCAAAGCGGCAGGCGTCGATCGACGATTGAGTATGCATGAGATTTTGCAGAAGATTTTCGGCTTTATTCCGGATTTCAAATCGAAAGATGAACTATTGAATGATGAATTCGACAAGTTCCTGCTGGATGCCCAGCCGGATGATCCTGACGTCGTTCGACCCATCAAATACTATTTCAAAGCCTATGCAACTGATGGTCAGTTACGAAACATTATTGATAACAAGCAGTTCACGAACCTAAACGTCAATCCAACATTCGACAGCAGAGACTTCCGCGCGGTTCCGCCTGAATGGCGAACCCGTATCCCAGAATATATCAAGGACTACGTACCCTTGAACCAATTTATGTAAGGACGCAATATTTTATGCTTGATACCGACACCAAACGCCGTATTGATTCCTGTCGTGACATTTTAGTTGGCAAAGTCCCCGATCCTAAATCACAGGTAGAGCAGATTACCATTGCTCTGATTTACAAATTCATGGATGACATGGATGCTGAAGCGGAAGAATTTGGTGGTGATCGCACTTTTTTTGCCGGAGAGTTCGCTAAATTCGGTTGGCCAAAACTGATGGCTCCGAATATGGGTGGTTTCGATGTACTCGCTTTGTACTCAGAAGCGATTCAGAAAATGAACGAAAACCCAGGTGTTCCGCCTTTATTTCGTGATATTTTCAAAAATGCCTACCTACCTTACCGTGACCCAGAAACCTTGCGTTCTTTCCTCAAAGAAATCGATGGTTTTACTTACGATCATTCCGAACGACTCGGAGACGCTTTTGAATACTTGTTATCAGTGCTAGGCAGTCAAGGTGATGCCGGACAATTCAGAACACCTCGGCATATTATTGACTTTATGGTAGAAGTCATTGATCCCAAAAAAGACGAAAGCATCCTAGATCCGGCCTGTGGCACAGCGGGTTTTTTGATCTCATCGTACAAACATATCCTTAAACACAACTCGAAAGACTACCAAACCAAAAATGGGCTGGAATCTGTGCAAGAACAAAGCGTTCCAATGGAACAAGTTACTTTGGACAGCCCTTTGCATTACAATGGCGATTTATTGTCACCCGATGACCGACAACGGCTGGCCAATCAGATTAAGGGTTACGACATTTCACCAGATATGGTACGACTGTCCCTAGTCAATTTATACTTACATGGCTTTACCAATCCGAACATCGTTGAATACGACACTTTAACCAGCGAAGATCGCTGGAACGAGTACACCGATATCATCCTCGCCAATCCACCGTTTATGTCACCAAAAGGCGGGATCAAGCCACACAAAAGATTTTCCATGCAGAGCAATCGTAGTGAAGTCTTGTTTGTCGATTACATTGCTGAACATTTAACACCTAACGGGAGAGCGGCAATTGTCGTGCCGGAAGGCATTATTTTTCAA
>CAINVI010000340.1 GCA_903854075.1 Candidatus Pollutiaquabacter sp.
CAAATTCGTCGCAACCGACGAGCAGTAGTTCCCTGTACTTCCAGTGCATAATCGAGCCAGGGTAACCTCTTGCCGATATGATTGTAATGGTTACTGATGTTTATGCCACCTACCAGCGCGGTTGCTCCGTCAATCACAGTGACTTTACGATGCAGACGCCGGCCCAGATGAAACTTACCTTTCGAAAAAAAAACGCCCGAAAAATTGCAGCTGTACGCCGTTGTTTCGGAGATCTTCCGCCACACGCGGGGGTATTCCCGGCGATCCGAACGTGTCCAGCAAAACATACACGAGAACACCACGCTGAGCTGCCTGCCGCAGCGCTTCGATGATGCGTAAGCCGGTTTCGTCTGCTTCAAAAACATAGGTTTGAAGATGTATTTCAACCTTAGCGGAGGAAAGCAGCGTCTCTAATTGTTGGAAATAGTCACGGCCGCTGCGAAGCAACCGGACATAGTTCGGACTACTGTAGTGCTTGCTGTTTCCTGTAAAACTCATTAATTGCCTATCTGTTCCCAAATTTAGTGATACGCACCCTCATTTTTAACTTCCTGATGCGGAACTGCTATAAATCAGTTCTTAATTGATTATTTTTAAGCCGTTTTAGAACATTAACCACAAACTAAACGTAGAACGTCACGATGAATACTGAATTGCTTTTCGCGCATTTGGTCTCCATTTTCCACTCCTCGGCCATGGTTGCTTTGGGCAAATTAAAGAACCCGGCTACCGATAAAATCGAGCGTAATCTGGAACAAGCCAAGCAGGCGATAGACATGCTCGAAATGCTACGCGTTAAAACCAATGGTCAACTGACGGATAACGAAAAACGAATGCTCGATGCCTCGTTGACAGATTTGCGATTGAATTACGTCGACGAGAATAAAAAGGAACTTTCAGGCAATAACTAATCTCAACCATGAATACTCAGGACAACCAAAAAACGGACTACCAGGAACAAGGCCCTAAAAAAGGGATTGTGATCATCGTAATTACCATTTTGCTTGGAACAAATGGTTTGCTGCTCTGGCAGTTTTTTGAAAAGAAGAATCGACTGGATGATGCCAACAAGACCATCTACAGCACTACTGCCGAACGGGATGCTTTGCAGGTTCAGCTTCAGCAAGTGAAAGCTGATTTTGAAAAAGCAAAATCAGAAAACTCGTCGCTACAAACACAATTGTCAGAACGTGAACAGCAGATCAATGAAAAGTCTGCCGAAATCCAACGCCTGATTGCACTTGGCGGCCCTGCACAGATTGCCAGAGCCAAAGCGGAGCTGGCCAAACTCAAAGAGATGAATCAACTTTATGTTGCTCAGTTGGATTCGCTGAATCAGGTCGCGTCCCGATTGCAAGCAGAGAACACCGATCTTTCCTCGAACTTGTCACAGGCCCGGAATACCAATGATAAACTATCTGCGCAGAACACCATGCTCAGCTCTAAGGTGGCTGCCGGCTCGGTGCTGAAAGCTATGTCTCCGGTCACGGAAGGTGTGCGTTACCGTTCTAACGGTAAAGAGTCGCTGACGGATCGCGCCAAACAGGTACAGAAGATCCGTACGCGTTTCACTCTGGCAGAAAACAAAGTGATCGACCGTGGTTCGGTGGATTTGTATATTCGTGTTGTCGGGCCCGATGGGGCGGTGATGTCATCCATGCAGGACGCTTTCAACAGCAACGGACAATCGCTCAATTATACCTTGAAGGAAACGGTGGATTATGCTAACGCCGATACGCCGGTTGAAGTCAGCTGGGCCAAAGGAACGCAGTTCGCTATCGGAACATATAACGTGGAAATTTACCACAGCGGTACGATGATCGGGAAGTCATCCATTCAACTTAAGTAATACAGCTAATTTGTTGTAAAAAGCCCGGTCAACACCGGGCTTTTCGTTTTAGAAAAAGGCGCGGAATTGGACGTTGCCAGTGTGAATCGCTTTCGTTTTTTCGCCTTTACGGCCTTCGTAAGAAAGGTTGACCTGAATAATGTTGGTCAGGTTCTTCAATAAGGAGATGTTCCAGGTGTAATTCGTTCCGGGAGTTAGTCCGCCCAGTAATTCATAGGCGATGAAGCTGTTGACGGCACCGTTATAATCCATCCGGATGTAATTGCAGCGTGCGCTCAGACTTCCCGAGTTGATCGAATTCCAGCGCGTTTCGATGCTGAGCCTATTTTCTGCCAGTTGTTCTTGGCCGCCTTCCTGATTCTGCTTGTTACTGCGACGGTAGCTGCCAATGATTCGGAAAGCATTTGTCGGCTGGTACGTGATCTTCGGTTCCCAGTTCACCGCGTTGATGCGGTAGTCACGTTCCGGAAAGAAGTCGGAAGAGTTCAGCTGTTCCTGTTGCTCGTAGGAGACAATTAACTGCCATTCCCTCGTCATATTCCAGCGCAGGGTAAGCAAGTGAGCCGCCAGCTGACGGTAATCAAAACCATTCACCAAGAGCGCTTTATTCTGGTTGATCTGCCACGTATAGTCAGCGCCATATTTCGGATCACTCCGATTAAAGAAAACGGTATTGCGGTAACTGGAGTTTGTCGATACCAGTATGCTGTCGGCCAGGTCACGGCTGAACGGATTCAATGCAGAAGCAATTTCTTCTCCGGTAGTCTTTTTGTCAAGACGCAATAAGAACTGATCCGTAAAGCGATGAAAGAAACGGAATTTCGTCCGATCAGAAACTCCAGCACCGGGATTAATATTCAGTACTTCGCTAAAACTGTTGCTTCGTGTGGCGATATATTCGTCCGAATTGAAATAGATGCGAATATACTTTGCCTGATCGGTGAAATTAGCAATTGCGAATTCATTCAAGTCCTGTACATTGTTTCCATTCAGGTCGCCGATGTACGCATAACTTCCCTGTCCGGCCGGTACTTCGAGGTAGTAATATTCCTGCTTACGATCACGGCCGGAACTGATTTCGTAATAGGTGACGGCTGAAAGTACTCCTTTCCAAACGACCAGCTGATGATCCATCCTGTTCACCAAGGTTTGTAAGGGAGGTGTGGTTATCAGTACCGAGTCCAGCACTACCAGATCACGGTAGGTCGTCGTATTCCGGAACGTGTTTTTAGGGTTTTTCATCAGCTCTGCCGTAGCCGCTACTTCCCGTGCATTCGCAGAAGCGATAAGCGCACTTCCCTGCGGTCCGCGATCCCTGCGATTTTTGAACGATAAGGTACCGCTATTTTTCAGCGAGTCACGGTACGAAACATAACCGACCCATTCTTGCCACGCGTAACTGTTGCTTTGTAAAGTATCGTTTCCGGCAGCATAGAACCGGTTGGTTTCTGCGTTATCACGAATACCGATAATCACTTTACCGATTTGTTTTGAAAAATCGAATTGGTGACGCAAGAAACCGGTATTCTGTTGCTGGCTTCGTGTAGACAAGTAACTGCCTGTTCCTCGTAATACGAAGTTTTTATAGTTCAGGTCGCTGAATATACCATTGTTCCAGCCCGAATAGGCTGCGCCGCGCTGATACGACTTAAGTTGATAGCCGGCTGTTCCCCAGCGTGCTTTTGTAAAAGCCGCTTCGGCTGCTACGATGTGTTCGTTGGCCGTGAAGTTATTACCCGATACATTCCAGTCCCGAACGAATTCCGCAGGGCGGTAAGGTTCCAGTGCACGGAAGTTTCGTCCTGCAAATTCGTAATCAATCCGTGAGTTCAGCTTCCATCCGTTGATGGTGTCTTCGGAAAGTGATGTGCGTTGATCATAGTGCAGTCGTGTCGCAACACCATGGTCATTGGCTTTGTCCAGGTTGGAGTAAAGATTGATATCATTATCGCTCCATGCAGTTTCGATATACAATTTTTTATTTGGTCGTAATTGGATATCTCCTCCCAGTGTGATCATTCGTCGTTGCTTCGGCGTAATGAGTAATTGTACCGGACGGAAATTCCCCTGCGATACACCATTTACCGGTTCAATCCATTTGAATACACGTCCATTTGCTGAGCGAACATCTTGGACGTAATCGCCATTACCGACACCTACCTCTGAAAAGGATACGTTCCAGCGTGCGTTTGCGGGATCGGTTGAGTAGACAAATACATCATTGTATATTCCGTTAACTCCTACCGTGTCAACTTTTCGGTATAACACCAGTGTAGCATCAAATTCACTTAGCGAATCGGAGGTGTTGAAATAGGCCTCGTTAATACTGTCGCCAACATTCGCCATCACACTTTTCTGAGCGCTGTCGAGTTCTTGAAGTAACGGCTGGTTCTTACTGTCTTGTTCGGAATAGATATTCAACTTCAACTTTACCTTGTCAGTAACGAATTCATTATTCAGGTATAGCATCGAGCGGACGTAATTCCGGTCCGTATATTCAAATTCTACGATGATACGGATGTCTTTCGTGATAAGCCGTTTCGGCATGAAAGTGATTTCTGCGGTGTTGTAGTCGATGATGTAATCGTACTGCATACCGCGTGTGAGTAGTTGTCCGTCGATAAATACTTTCTCGGTGCCCGATAATACGACGATAAAGTTTTCGTTGTCGTTACCGGATAGTCGATACGGTCCCTGATTTCCTTCGACCCCCTGAAATACTTTTCGGGCGAATTTACCTTTCGCAATAGCAGCGCTGGCAGCTGCATTGAAGGTGCGTGTCTTTTTTATCCTTATGGTATCTACAAGTGAGACTGACGTGGCAGCAAATGCACCCTGACCTCGTTTGAAAAAGTTCATGAAGTAACTGTCAGGCCTTCTGAGTTCAAAATCACCGGCAATCAGCTTGCTCTTGTCTTTCGAGAGCTGGATGAAAACACGGTCAAACTCCTGCAGCTGTTGTGTGTTTCCTTCCGGCTGAATAGGGATATTCTCATCGGTGATAGCCGCCAGGAGTTCGATATCATCGCCCAGCTTTCCTGCCAGCTGCAGATTCAGACTTGAGTTGACGAAAACATCCTGGTTGTTTCCGAAGGAAATCCCCCGGGACAAACTACCGTTGGCCATCAATCCTTTTTCCGGGAACAAGGCAAAGCGACTGTCTGCAGAGGGTTGATAGTAAAACGGATTCGGTTTGGGATCACCTTTTGTTTTGAGTTGCAGCGGGTCTTTATGCCGGTAGGTATCACCAAGCAAGAACGACATCGCCCGGTACCGGACGTGGATCGTATCCGTTATGCATGTATTTTTTTTTGAGAGGATTATTTTCGCATTGACCCAGTCGACTTCAAAGCAGGAGGTGTCAAGTGCTTGTCGGTTTTTATCAAACACCTGAACTGTTCCGGGTACCAGACTTAGTGAGTCGATGGTCAGCGTGTCTGTGGATGTATTGAAAGACTTATAGCGCTGATTGCTCCATCCTTGCGCAGAGGCGGCAGGCTGAAAAAGTATCAGGAGCAAGAACAGCGGTAAAAAGCCTTTGGATGGCATCAGACGACAGTGTTCAGTAAAAATAGTGGATTGGTAGCGATTAGAGTAAGAATTCGTAACGTAAAAACGGCGCGTATATTGATAAAAAAAGCCCCGCGTTAGCGGGGCTTTAAGAATAATTTGCGTGGTTTATTTGACGCCTAATTTGGCCTTGACCAGCGGCAGGATATCATCACTTTCCTGAGCATACAGGAACGATCCCGAACTCGTGTCAAAAATATAGGAGTATCCTTTTTCTTTAGCTACTTCCTTAATGGAGTCTTCGGCACGCTTTAGGATAGGACCATAAAGCTCTTCTTTTTTCTTTTGGATAGATTCCTGAGCATTCTCGCGGAAATCTTCGATACGGTTACCGAGATCCTGAAGTTCTTGTTGTTTGGTAGCTTTAATGGCTTCCGGCATGGAGTCCATCTTTGCCTGATAGGTCTGGATCTTATTCTGGTATTCGCCGGTCATGATTTTCAATTGTCCGTCGAGTGATTCACCGAATTTTTTCAGCGTACTGTCGGCCTGACGCGTCTGTGGCATAGACTGGATGAGTTCGGCAGAGTTAATGTGGCCAAACTTATGCGAAATCTGAGCCTGTGTACTTGTAGCGAAACCGATGAGCGCGATGAAGGCGGCAAAAAGAATACGTTTCATAGTGAAGTGGATAGAGTGGGGTTATTTTATTTCTTGATTTGGTTCTTGTTGATGGTTTCGCCTTTTTCCATCACCGGTTTGTCGTTACCACCGGTGGAAGGCACTCCAGTTTTACTGTCTGCGCCACCGGCGCTGCCGGATTTAGCGGCTGGCTTGTATCCCATAGCCGTCAATACCGCATCGCTCTTGTCGTACTTTGGATTGGCGTACAGCATGATAAGATCGCTGGACTTGTCGAAGATGACGGCATAACTTTGTTCGGTGGCCATTTTCTTTACAGCATTGAAGATCTTATCCTGGATCGGTTTTACCAGTTCTTGCTTCTTTTTGAAAAGATCACCTTCGTAACCGAAACGTTGTTTCTGAAGATCTTTTACGTCTTTTTCCTTAAGGGCAATTTCTTCCTGGCGACGCTTTTTCATTTCTTCCGTAAGCAGCACCTGCTCGGCTTGATAGGCTTTATAGAGTTTGTCGATGATCGCATAACGGTCTTCGATTTCCTTTTGCCACTGGATGGAGAGGTTGTCGAGCTGTTGTTGAGCCGCTTTGTATTCCGGGATATTTTCGAGGATATACTCCGTGTTTACATACGCGTATTTCTGCGCAGAGGCAGACATCACGGAAAGTAACAAAGCGCCTGCGAAAAGCAGGCTGCGAAGCGTTGTGCTGAAGCACGTTTTCATGTGCGGTTTCCTTTCAGTTTTAAGGGGTTGCAAAGGTATGAATTTAGAACTGTTGACCCAGCATGAAGTGGAAGTGTGGTCCATTTGCACCCGGGAAATTGTCGATAGGATCAAATCCGTAAGCCCAATCCAGTCCCAAAAGGCCGAAAACAGGCAGGAATATGCGTATACCGGCACCTGCTGCGCGTTTTACGGCGAATGGGTTAAATCGGTCAAGGAGTAGCCAGCTGTTACCGGCTTCGAGGAACGAGACAGCGAATATGGTGGCGGAAGGGTTCAAGGAAAGCGGATAACGGAGTTCAAAGGTGAACTTATCATATATCGTGCCACCAACCTGTCGGCCGAGGTTATCCCGCGGGGTGAGGGAGTTGTTGTCGTAGCCGCGAAGGGCAATAATTTCACGTCCGTCCAGGGAAAAGCCGGAGAGTCCGTCGCCGCCCAGGTAGTATCGCTCAAACGGCGAAGCTCCGATGTCCTGATTGTAGTATCCCAAATACCCGAACAAGATCCTGGAATGGAAGACCAGGTTGCCCGCAAGCTTGGTGTACCAATCGCTGGTGTATTTGATCTTGTAGTATTCGATCCAGTTGTACTTCTCGTTAATCGATGCTGTTTTGTAATCGATATTTCGGAAGTTAAAGATGGACCATGGTGGTGTGAATTCCAGCGACAATGAATTATTGGAGCCGGTACGTGGATAGATCGGAGCGTCGACAGAATTACGGGAAATCATTTCCGTAAAGCTGAGGTTCTTGGAGCTACCGGTGCTATAAACAAAACTTCCCGTATAGTTATTGAGGGAGTAATGCTGGAAATTGACTTCCTGGTATAGGGTAAAGAAATCGTCGGGCTTTCTCAGTCGCTTTCCTAAACCTACCGACACGCCGGATATTTTTATTTCGGAACGAAGGGCATCGCCTTTTGGACGGCCGTTAGTTTGTATCGACTGGTACGCGGAAACACTTAATGAATTCGGCTTCTTACCGCCCAGCCAGGGTTCGGTAAAGGATGCATTATACGACTGGAAAAATTTTCCGTTGGATTGCGCACGCAGGCTTAATCGCTGGCCGTCGCCGGAAGGTAACGGTGACCAGGCACTGCCTTTGAAGATGTTGCGCGCCGAAAAATTATTGAAGGAGAGTCCAAGCGTTCCAACCAATTGGTTTGCGCCATAACCTCCAGAGAGCTCCAGCTGGTCAGAGGCTTTTTCTTCCACGGTATATTCAATATCCACGGTTCCGTCTGCCGGATTCGGTTTTGGATTCACGCCCAGTTTCTCCTGGTCAAAATATCCCAACTGTGCCAATTCGCGTTGCGTACGGATGATGTCTGATCGGGAAAATAGCTGTCCGGGTTTGGTACGAATTTCCCGCATGACAACGCGGTCGTTCGTTTTAGAGTTGCCGACAACCGTCACTTTATTGATGCGTGCCTGTTTACCTTCGTAAATCCGCATCTCCATATCGATGCTGTCGTTCTCTACATTTATTTCTACGGGCGTTACCGAGAAGAATAAATAACCGTCGTCCATGTAGAGCGAACTTACATCCCGCCCGTTTTGGTTCATAAACAATCGCTGATCCAAAACTTCCTGGTTGTAGACATCGCCTTTGCTGATGCCCAGTACGGTGGTGAGCTCCTGTGAAGTGTGCTTGGTGTTTCCGATCCAGTTGATGTTCCGGAAATAATATTTATTGCCTTCGTTGATCCGGATGCGAATAGACAACGAAGCTTCGTCGATGCGATAGATGGAATCGTAAACAATCGATGCGTCACGATAACCGATACCGTTGTATTTGGCAATTACTTTAACTTTATCCTCGACGTATTTGTCTTCCAGGTACTTTCCGTTGGTGAAGATCTTGTACCACAGGCGCTCCTTGGTGTCTTTCATCGCGCGCTTCAGTTGCGCATCGGTCAAGGCGGTGTTTCCTTCAAAAATAATTTGCCGAACGGCGACTTTCCGATTCTTGACAACCACGATGTCGAGAATTTCTCGGTTGACATACGATGTGTCTTTGATTTCGCGGATGGAAACCTCAGCATTGAGGTATCCTTTGTCGATGAAATAGTCTTTGACTTTATTTTTGGTAGTAGACAGGACATTATCGGTAATTACGCGGTCTCGCTCCAGGTTAATAGACTCACGAATTTTGTCGGCCTCGGATTTGCTGACGCCTTTGAAACTGAATTTGGAGAGCCGAGGTCGCTCTTGCAGGCGCAATTCAAGAAAGATGAGTTTGCCCTGCGTGCGAGTGGAGTAAATACGAACATCGGCGAAAAGTCCCTGCTTCCAGAGATTTTCAATTGCTTTGGAAATACGTTCGCCTGGCACCATGATGGTATCGCCTGCGGGCAGGTTGGAAATACTGATAAGTACTCCTTCGTCGAGATATTTCGTACCGGTCACCACGACTCCCCCGATTACATATTCCTTCGGGCTGGCATAGTTAGCCACTTCAGTCTCACCGCCAATCTGCACCTGTGCGAAAGCTGCAACGCTAAGAAGGAATAGCAACAGTAGTAGGGAAAAGAGTCGCTTCATAAATTTATTTTAACTGTTCGCTTACGAGTCCGAAACGACGTTCACGTTGTTGATAATCGATCAGTGCAGTGTAAAAATCTTCCTTGGTGAATTCAGGCCAAAGTTTGTCTGTAAAATACAATTCGGAGTAGGCGATCTGCCACAGCAGGAAATTGCTGATACGATGTTCGCCACTGGTTCGGATGAGTAATTCGGGGTCAGGAATGCCTACAGTGGTGAGATAGTTACTGAATACTTCTTCGTTGATCGCAGATGCATCCAGTGTTCCTTTTTTCACGTCCTGACTGATTCGCTGGACAGCATCGAGCAATTCCCATTTAGCGCTGTAACTGAGTGCCAGTACAAGTGACATGCGCGTGTTGGACGCTGTCGCTGCCATGGCTTCCCGGAGTTGTTGGTGGCAATTGCCAGGAAGTGATTCAAGATCTCCGATGGCCAGCAGCCGAATATTATTTTTATTAAGCGTAGCGGTCTCGGCAAGAATAGTTTGGATTAGCAGTTCC
This sequence comes from Candidatus Pollutiaquabacter sp., assembly GCA_903854075.1. GTDB lineage: Bacteria > Bacteroidota > Bacteroidia > AKYH767-A > 2013-40CM-41-45 > Pollutiaquabacter. Next base: position 9,772 of record CAINVI010000340.1, read on the forward strand.
ATCAGTGCATCGACTTCCGCTTTTGGACGATTCCAGTTTTCGGTGGAAAAAGCATAAAGTGTCAGAAACTTAATGCCTAGTTCGGCCGCTGCTTCGGTGGTATCACGAACGGCGCGAACACCGTGTTGATGACCGAAAATTCGCTGCTCGCCCTGGCGCTGCGCCCAACGTCCGTTACCATCCATGATGATGGCCACATGCTGGGGCAAACGGGACAAATTGATCTGTTCTTTCAAACTCATGACAGGCCGGCCTTAAGGAGCGGCAAGTTACTAAATGTAGCCCTAAAGTTTGGTGAATAATACCTTAAAATCAGCGCTTTTTACGACTGAAATCGTGCATTTTAAGGCTAATCGAAAAAATACTGTTGAATCAGATGTACCGTCGGTTTTTGAACGGTTTGCAGATGTCACGCAATAAACTCGTCAAGCGGAAATATAAGGTCACACCTCCGAACACATACCAGTCTTTGTCTTGTGAATTCCCGCGCTGTTTGAGGTAAGGACCGGGAATGGTATTACTGGAGTCGCGGGATGAAAACGAACGGTCGGATAGTGCTACGGCCGTTGCACCTTTGCTGGCCAGCAGTATGCCAAGATCGGGATATACGGAGCTCACATCGTCCAGATAATCCGTGTACGTACGACGTGCGCCCACTTCAAGTCCGATACCAATCCGGCCAACAGAAAATTTGATTCCGCCACCGATGGGTACAGCCAGTTGTAATCTTTTGTAGGGTTGTTGTCCTTCGGTCGTCAGCGGTTGCAGTTCGTATTCCTCGCCGTTGAGTTGTGCCATCGGATTGAATTTGAAAACCGAGATACCGGTGAAAAGGTACGGCGTGAACGGGTAGTAGTAATTGCCGGTTTCGTACGGAAAAAAATTGAATTCGATCATCGGGGAGATGTCGAGTACATTCGTGTAGAAGGATAAGTTCCGGTCGCGTTCGAATCCGTAATCGGAATACGCATCGTCACCGGAGATCTTGCCGTAATTGATGGCGACTTTCCAGCTCCAGTGGCGGTTCCAGTTGTGGCGGAAAAACACTCCGCCTGCCAGATGATTGAAGTCGGATTTGAAAAGTTGTGGAGCGAGTTCGCCTTTGTAAGAGCTTCCTCCAATCAACAAGCCTACTTCATTGTACTGTGCTTTCGCAGAGGAAAGCAGAAGCAGTACCCCTGCGAACAGCATCAGGAGCTTCGTGTAAAAACTCTTCAAATGCATGGTTCGCTGTTGTGAAGTTGGATAACGAAAATCCGGGTGGAAAATTGAAGCCTCAGAAACGTGGCAGTGCACCGCGTCCTGTGGTCAATTTGTAGTTCACGCTGAAGACACCAAACATATAGGCGTCTTTGTCGCGTGGGTCGCCGCGCTGCTGACCGGGTTGTACGGAATTCACCAAGTAATCAGGTGTGGATCCATCGGTGACGGAGCGATTGCTTAACTGTGGAGCCAGCGGATCGTACTCGCTGGAATTGTAATTCTGGAAATCGAAGTAGGTGGTACTTACATCGTCGATGTAATCGGTGAAGGTTTTGCGAATACCCAGCTCAAGCCCAACACCCCAATAGCGGTCAATGGTATACTTAAATCCGATACCAACGGGGATACAAACGCCAATGGAAGCATATTCTTTACGAGTAGGAACCAAACCTTGTCCTTCGGTGCGAAGCGGTCGAAGACTGACTACATTTCCGTTGTATTCGGTTTTGGGGTCGTAGTAGAAAATACCGATCCCGGCAAAACCATACATATACAATTCATAGCCGCGCATACCGCGTACGTTGCGGAGGCGATAACGGTGGCCGATTTGTTCTTTTTGGAAGGCGCCTTCAAAATTTACGTTGAACTCGTAAATGTCAGAGAAGAAATTCAGGTTACGGAAACTTCGGAAGGCTTCGGTGGTGAGTTTGTCGTCTCCCGATACACGACCATACGTCAAATGAGAGTTCAGCGCGAAATAATCACTAAGCTTGTAACGTAATCCGATCGCGACCGCGAGTCGAGATTGAGACCATTCCAGATCTTTGAAGTAGTTGGTGCCGATTTGGTTGGCTCCTCCCAATTCTCCAAGGAAATTGGTCACACCGGCGCCAAAGCTGAATTCGTAACGTTGACGTTTCCAACGTTGTGCATCAGCCGGCTGGATAAAAGCCAGAAAAATGGCCAGAATGGGTAGAATTACCTTCTTCATAGTTCAGTGGAGCAGGGCAAATATAAGAAATATCGCATAGTTTGTCCTTCGAAAATGAGGAGATTTTGGCCTTTTTTAGGACGAACGGCTTAATTTCGGGTATCTAACCCCCAGTTGAGCTTCTTGCGCAAGGTGGTCAGGAAGTTTTCATTGCTCAGGCGGACCAACTTGACTTTGTAATTCTCTTTGCGGACAGCCAATTGGTAACTGGAATCGATGGTGACTGAACGCGAATCGAGTGTCGCCATGAAATGCTGACTTCTTCCTTCCACCTCCAGGGAGATGACATTTTTATCAGCGACCACAATCGGCCGTACGTTCAGATTGTGCGGCGCAATCGGAGTGATGACGAAACTTTCCGATTGCGGAACAATGATCGGTCCGCCGCAACTCAACGAGTAGCCGGTGGAGCCTGTTGGTGTAGAAATCACAATCCCGTCTGCCCAGTAGGAATTCAGATAATCTCCGTTAAGGTAGGCGTGAATGGTAATCATCGAGCTGGACTCTTTCTTATGTAAGGTGAAATCGTTCAGTGCCATGTTTTCGCCTTCGAATAACGGCTTATTGGAATCAATACGTATCAGCGAACGTTCATCGAGTGAGTAGTGTCCTTTGAAAATACTTTCCATGGCGGTTTCCAGGTTTTCCCTGGATACACACGACAGGAAGCCAAGTCGTCCTGCATTAATACCGACGATAGGTATACCGGCATCTTTAACCAGACAAATCGTATCCAACAAGGTGCCGTCGCCTCCAATGCTGAATAGGAAGTCAACGCCTTCTCGTATCTCTTCGTGGGTCGAGAAAACCGGCAATTCCTTGAAGCCGGGCAGGTGCTGCCGTAAAAAAATCAGATAGCTGGAGTGTACTACAACATCGACGTCGTTTTGTTTCAGCACATTGACGAGTGCTTCTGCAAGTTGAATTTGGTTGAGGTTGACGGGCCGGCCGTAGATGGCGATCTTCATGGATGGGCAATAAAATACAGGGCAATCATCAGATTGGAGCTGTAAAATGAAGAAAAAATCCGGACTCTCCCAATTTATTGAACGAATATTCCGCCCTGATGACGACATCGTAATAGGTGAAAAGATCCAGCCCGGCACCGTATCCGTACTGCCAGGAATTGGTTAACGGATTTTTTGCTTCAAATTGATTGTCGATGACGTATCCCAGATCTGCAAAAATGCCGACATAAATCGAAAACGGAATAGTGTTGAATTTAGCGGACGGGATGAATCCTGCATGCAGGTCTTTTTTTGGAAGAAGGGAGAAACGAAGTCCACTCTTGAATAAGGCGAAGTGCTGACCATCGATCACATAATAATCGTAACCGCGGATAACTTCCTTGTTGTAACCGAGTGCACGCGTATTATAGTAGGGCTGAAAGGTACGTCCCGACAACTTTCCTGTAGCACCTGCCGCTGCGAACCAGCGTTTTCCGATTTGCCAGAATTGTTTGTAACGCATAGTCACGGAAAGGATGTCGATATCATCTTGCAGCAATGGAAAGCCGCTCTTAGTTACTTCTACGTCAAAATAATTTCCCTTAGTTGGGTAAACGGATATGTCGAGATGGTTGGATTTGAAAAGATACCGAAATGAAAAATACCGTTCCGAAGAATCCCGGTTATTAAGATAATCGGGATTCACCAGTACTGCAGAATCAGTAACGGCACAATTACGGTACGCGGTTTCCAGCAGATGTGATTCGTACAATCCCGGACGAATGGTGAGGCCGAAGTTTCCGCCGTATTCCTTTTTGGCATACCGGTTTTCTTCTTTGAAGTTCACCAGCTCATTATCAATCGCCATAATCTGAATCTCGCGGTTCCTCAGGTAAAAGCCGCTGACACTCATGCCGATTTTCCGTTGCCGGTCAATGAAGGGCAGGCTGTATGAAAGACTCATTCGTTGCGTATAACCCAATCGCAGTGTTCCGGTGAGCAGGTCGTTTCGTCCGGTTACGTTGCGCCAGCTAAGGGCCATTCCGTAAACAACACGCGAGAAGTCTTTGGTTTTCCACCAGGCATTAAAATTTCGCTCGGCAACTTCGAATATCGGTATGGGAAAAATATACCAGCGTTCCTGCAGGATTACAAAAATTCGCATATCGCTTTGGTCCTGCAGCCAGGTGATATCAATGGAATTGAAAAGTTGAGTATTGAAAAGATTATTCTCGCTGCGTTCGAATCTTTTTTTCAGCTCGCCAACATGAAGGGTGTCACCCACCGCGAAGTTAAGTTCTCGGTATACGATACCATCGCGTGTTTTTTTATTCCCGATAAGCGTAATCTGTCGAACGATGAGGGGTACAGAATCAGTAGTGGCCGTATTTTCTGATGTTCCTTCAGCCTTTACGAAGGTGGCTGAGAACAACAAGCTCAGAAGAGTCAGAAGTAAAGTGGCTCCGGCCGGCTTACGCATGCCGAAAGATACGGTTTAGATACCAAGATAATTCATGAGCGAATCGTACCTGGATTTCAAATCATCCATGAATTCACTCTGGTGGTAATGTTCCTTTACAAAATAACCGTGACGGGACAGCGAGGAGAGAATGCGTGAGAGTTCCTGCTGGTTGATTTTAAGGGTGACATCAATGGTTTCGTTCCTCGGATTGGGCGTCACATAGGAGCTGATGATTTTTGCATCTTCAGATTCAATCAATCGGCCTAATTCTGCCATTGAATAATTTTTCGGACCCATTTCAATCACAATTACGCCATTCGCGTCTTCAAAAATTCCGCTGTCGGAATAGTGTTTCAATACATCGCTGAGAGTGATAAGGCCTAGGTATGCATTGTTTTCGTCCAGTACAGGGATCAAGGTCAGCTTGTCCTGCGACATCGTGCGCACTACTTCAAAAACCGGCTGACCGGCACGCACAAAAGGATGTATAAGTGATAATTTCTGATTCTCGAGGGCCTGGTCGAGCGCGGTAAGTTTCAGGATGTCTTCTTCGGAAATCATCCCTATGTACCGGTGATCGCTGATGATGGGGATGTGATCGGCACGTAATTCTTCCATCCGATGGAGTGCTTTCAGACCGGTGTCGTTTAGCGTCAGTGGTTGAAGGGTATCGTTGATGAGATCACGTGCGTTCATGAGTAACGGAAGATGAGAGGATTTCCGGTGCCTTTTTAATGTCCCGCAAAGCTAATCATTTTTTTTGCTTCACTTTGGCAAGCCCTTTCCCGCTGCGGCTTTCCTGACCGATAATGAAAGCATTGTCAGAGAACAATATTAAATTTGTTTTGTTCCCGGATATGCGGGATTTTTACAACATCAAGGAACGACATGGTACGATTAAGTGTCAATATCAACAAAATTGCAACGCTGCGAAATGCACGCGGAGGAAACATTCCTGATGTTGTCCGTACTGCCAATGACATTGAGCGGTTCGGCGCGGAAGGAATAACTGTACATCCACGACCGGATGAGCGGCATATTCGTCGCGACGACGTGATTTCGTTGTCCCGTGTGCTGTCCACAGAATTCAATATAGAAGGATATCCTTCGGCTGAATACATGGCATTGATTCGCGAAGTACGTCCCGCGCAAGCAACATTGGTTCCCGATCCGCCTGAAGTGCTCACATCGAATGCTGGCTGGGATACCATTTCTCAGCAGGATTTTCTCAAAGATATTATCGCTGAATTAAAGAGTTACGGCGTACGCAGTTCCGTTTTTATCGATCCTGATGCCAAGCGAATAGAAATGGCAGCACGTACCGGTACAGATCGTGTAGAGTTGTATACTGAAGCGTATGCTTCCGGCTACCTTCGCGACCGTGCAGCGGCCGTAGCTCCGTACCGGCTGGCTGGAAAGATTGCAATAGATGCCGGCATGGGACTCAATGCCGGACACGATTTGAATTTAGAAAACCTATCGTTTTTTGCACGGGAAGTCGTTGGACTGGAGGAGGTGAGTATCGGACATGCTCTCATATCCGATGCGCTCTACTTTGGGTTGCAAAACACGGTGCAGTTGTATTTGCGTGAATTGCAAAAAGCAGCTCAATGAAACTTCATTTTAAAGAATACGGTTCTGGTAAGCCAATGGTGATTCTGCACGGATTATTTGGCTCCGGCGATAATTGGGCGACACAGGCACGTGTTGTGGCCGAGCACGGCTATCATGTTTTTGTGCTTGACATGCGTAATCACGGACGTAGTCCACACAGTGATGTGTTCCGGTATGAGGACATGGCCGCTGATTTGCGGGAGTTTATCGATGATCATCAGCTGGCGAAACCGATTTTGATCGGCCATTCTATGGGTGGCAAAACCGTCATGTTTTTTGCACAACTTTTCCCTGATATTGCATCTCGTATTGTTGTAGTGGATATGGCAACTCGTCCATATCCGCCGCCGCATGCGGCAGTGACTACTGCGCTGAGTAATATTGATCTATCACAGGTCGCGACCAGAAAGCAGGTTGAGGCGCAGTTGCGCGATGAGTTGCACGATGAAGGGACGGTTCAGTTATTACTGAAAAGTCTTTACTGGAATGAGCGGGAAAAGCTCGCCTGGCGTTTCAATGTCCCGGCTATAACTGCGCAACTTCATGAAGTGGGAAAAGAGAATCCGTTACAAAAATCGGAGTGTTGTCCTATGCTTTTTATACGGGGCGAATTGTCCGATTACATCCGCGACGAAGATTGGCCGGATGTGCTTAAGCGATTTCCTCAAGCGCAGTTGCAAACTGTTGTCGGTGCAGGACACCGCGTACACGCCGAAAATCCGTCTGGTTTTTTAGAAGTATTGTTGCCTTTCCTTAAAGCTACGGCATAAAAAAAGCCACGTTTCCGTGGCTTTTTTTCTTTGCAATCTTTAAGATTACTGAACGTCCGAAATATTACGGATGATTATTTCTTTTGTTCCGTTGTATTCAATCAGCAAGCCGGTAACATTAACTGGTCCGGTAGGTACAGTAGAACCGGAGAACGTCGCACTGGTGGATGTGTACAGGATCATAGTTCCTGTTCCGTCGTCCATGGTGAGCGAGCCTGCATAAGTGGTAGCTCCGGTGAGTGTTACGGCATTTACTTTGACTAATTGTCCTTCCCACTGATCGTAATTAGTATTCAAATCAGCAAGTGTTGCAACACGAGGAGTAATTGAAAATGTCGGAGGAGCTATAACTGTAGCGCTGGTCAACGGAACGTTATTGATCTGCAGAACGCCGCGATAGTTGGAGAGTTCCTGACCGGAAACATTGATTTCAAGTTGAGTGCCAAGTGCAAAACTGTGTGTTCCGGAGAAACGAATTTGAATTCCGGCAGTCTGATCCTGACAGTATAAATTTTGTCCGTTAATCATATTGGTCGTATTGTCAGAGGTGACGATCACACGGATGAATTTGTCGCCAGGCAGCGCAGTTGGTGTGCTTCCCGGATCAAGAAGTCGAACACTGTCGAGCGGTATATAGACCGGATTGCCCGATGAGCCGTCACAACGCAGGTCATTCATGTTGACATCTGATAAGTCACGAATGATCAATTCGCCATCGCCACGGTAAATCTTCATGATACCGGAGATCTGTCCGTTACGGAATGGTGTACGTGCGTTAGCGAAGCTGGCATAGGCACTGGTGTATACAATCAGTGAATTACCGGTACAATCTTTCAGCTCACGGTTGTTATCGCTGGAGGTGAGCGGATCGCCTGCCCACGCTTGGTTGGCATCTGCATTAGCGAATTCAACAGAAGGCATACGTACCAATAATTGGCAGAAGTCCTCTACGTTAGCGTTAATGTAATCCAGGCTTGCGTCCACAAAAGGAAGATCCAGGCCCCATTTGCCAGGAACCAGATATTGTTGAACTAGTCCAGCCGGAATACGACCGATTTGACCATTGGTTGCAGCTCCGATTTCCACATTTCCGTCGCTGTCTTTAGCGATGGAAAGTCCGGTACACTTAACAAACACGCGGCGCCCAATCGGATAGTTAGTGTTGTAGTTGGATACATCCAGTTGAATGCTCAAACCACCGGTGGAGTCCTGGATGATCATCTCCTTGTAAAATGCTCCTGACTCATCATCTGCGGTGACAATACCCGCTATGATGGTGTTGGTGTCCATTAACGTTGGGGTGAATGTTGCTGTAGCACGCAGGTCAGCAATGGTATGCGTTACAGTAAGGTTAGGATCAAGATTACTGACTTCGGGTTCGTCGTACTCTTTCTTCACACAAGCAGTGAAAGAAAGTGCTACCAGTGTCATCAGGAACACGGCGCGAAGGGTCAACAGTGACTTTTTCATAGGTTATATTGGTGTTTGTTTTTTTACGTTGGAATCAATTCATGCGGAATACGATGTTCAAGAAGAAAGTTCTTCCGAAGCCATAGCCGTACTTAGATGGAAATTTATTGACGTTATTGTCGGTAAAGTCGAAGCGAAGTTGTTCAAAAGCTGTGGTGACCAAATCCTGGTTATTCAGGATATTGCTGATGCCCAAGTTGAAATTGATGTAAACCGGACGTTTCAAGCTCGAGAAGCTATTGTTCAGACGATACGAATAACCTCCGGATATATCCAGCGTGAATTGTCCTGGATTGCGTTGCTGAGAGAGGATGTCCACCCACTGATCCGATTGTGGCTCCACTTGATCGAGAGCTGCTAACGTACGACGCGCCGGATTGACATCGGTATAGAGATGATCGAAATAATTCATGTTGATATTGGCAAACCAAAACTTGGGTGAACGATAGTTCAGTCCGACGGTGTAGGCGGATTGTGGACCGTTGGCAACGCGGATATTCTTCCAGTAAATTGTTTCGTTTGAAATCAGGATGGTGTCCTTGTTGTCTTGAGTTGCCGTACCGGAAGCACGGGAATTGTAGATGAACTGACCGACGGAGGCTACAGCAATCAGCGAAAGTCCTTTGCCCAGGTTAGCGTCTATTCCGATTTCAATACCTGCATGCTGCTTGTCGATGCCGGTAAGGGTGTAGTTCACGAAGTTTTGATAGTCTTCATGATAAAAACGACGTGAATCTGTTCCATCGGTGAATTGTGTGTAGTAACCCATGAACTTTGCCTTGAGACGTGGCGCTTTCAGGATATAACCACCTTCAATGGAAGAAACTTTCTCCATTTCCAGATCATTCACAACAACATTGCGAGTCCAGGGGGAAACGAATGCGTTTTCAAAATAAGGAGCACGCGTATGATGGGAGGCGTTCAAAACGAAATAATTTCTTCCGTCGTATTTGAAGGTGGCACCTGCCTTGACGCCATAGTAGGTGAAGCTTTGCAATTCCGATGGTCCGTAGGAATCATCCTTAAAGATACCGTTACGGATGTTTCCGATACGTTTGAAATTATTGGTTCCCACTTGAAGTCCAAGGAAGTAATCAAAGCGATCAAATTTATAGACACCTTGAGCCCAAAGCATGCTTTTGTTGATGACCGACGTGTAATTATAGCCGTACTTGTCTCCGTTGCGTACAATACGGTTCGGATTGTTCAGGTCATTTTGAAAGAGGGTGGAGTCGCCGGTGTTATCAAGGTCTCCGAACTGGTTCAGATCGACATAGAAATCAGCTCCCAACAAGTCGTTCACCTGGCGGTAATAATCGGATTCCTGACTCTGGTAACTTAATCCGCCTTGAACAGAGAATTGATCATTGATATTTTTGGAGTAGGTAGTGTTGAAGAATATACGACGACTGTCCGTTACACGATCGCCAACAATATATTTCGCCCAGGTGCCCGCTGTGCCGTTGAATACGGTGTCGTTCATATAATTGGCTTCGTATAAGCGGTCCCACTGGATCTGACGGTATTCTTCGTTATTGGTCAGGACGTCACGAAGCTGGTTGGAATATAACTGATACGCTGCCTGATCTTCGCCGTAGAAAGGATCGTAACTTGGCAGGTTGCGGTAATAATCCGGACGAGGATCCGCAGCTTCGTACCAGTCAAGTCCTGAAACCTTATAGCTTCCGTTATTATAGCCGACAGACGTTTGCAAGGACGAAGATTCGTCGATACGCCATTCGTGTTCGAGGATGATGATCGGCTGAACGCTTCGGCCGATGGAGGAATTACGAACCTGACCGTTTTGGTAGCCCCAGAGTGGATTATAGTAATTCGTTCCGGCGAGTTCCTGCATTTCACGAATGGCAGGCGCGGAACGGCCGTTCTCGGTGAGGGAACCGAAGGTCGTCAGGGAAACGGAGTGCTTGGTGTTGATCAGTTTTTCTACAGAAGCAAAGAAGGAGTTTCCATCATAATAAGTACCCGGAACAAATCCTTCGTCAGCCCATCTACGGGAGAAAGAAACCGCTGCAGACCATCCGTTTTTCATCATGCCGGAACCCCAGGTTACCATGAAGCGATTGTCGTAAGTACGGTTCGAGGCAGAATAGGTCACTTGTAATTGCTTGCGCTGGCGGGAAGCTCTGCTGTCGATACTATATGCGCCGCCGATACCACCGAAGGTATACGGTACGTTGGCCATTCCGATGGAGTTTTCACGACTGCGCATGACATCATTCAGGCCGCTCCAGGTGTTATAGATCGTTCTTCCGTTGGAAAGATCGTTCATCGGAACACCATTCATCAACGTGATAAAATTGTCGTCGTCGTAGCCGCGTACACGGAAACGACCAGCACTGAAATTAAAGGTGGCTGCAGAGACGAATGGATCACGCGCAGAACTGAGGATACTGGAAATCGCACTGCTTCCGTTGTCCTTCAGTTCATCTTCCCCCAGTGATACAGTTGGAAGATTATCTACCACGCTGGTCGCATTTTCAGCAGCGATGCCTAGCACGGTTACTGCCACAATCTGATCCGGGCCGTTGTGGTGAATCGTTTCAACGAATGTTTTGAAATCGGTACGTCGAACTTCCAGTTCATAATCACCGGCCGGAAGGTTGTCGAACCGAAATGCGCCTAGTGAATCGGTAACGATGGATTGCCCGGTCTTTTTATTCGTTACTGTAGCGTTGGCCACCGGAGAATTGGCTTCATCACGCACTGTGCCACCCACGAATCCGTTTTGAGCGAAGACGTTGAGGAACAGCAGTTGAAAGAGGCCAACCAATACTAATTGTAATTTCTTCATTTATAGTTGGTTTGTTGGATTGTTAGCGGGATGTAAAAAGGGAGACAAATCTAATTAAATAAGCATAGGGAAATCTAAATTTCAACGTGAAATTGACGTTAATTGTCTTAATATAGCCGATTCCTTCCTATTTCGCTATTTCCGTTAAAATTGAAGGAATTTTAACCAA
>CAINVI010000341.1 GCA_903854075.1 Candidatus Pollutiaquabacter sp.
CCTATAGTGATGGCCCAAAGTAAAAGAGTAAGTGTCAGCATCACGGGCATTAAATGATTACTGTAACGGATAGTAGTTAGCAGGTTGAAAAATCGGCTGCGTCCGGTCAAGGTCAATAAAATATTGGCAAAAATGAGTGTACTAAACACGAGCGTCCTTGTCATTGGCTCGCCCAAGGAATTTTTCATCCCAAAGAAAATCACCACCATAAGCCCTGCAGCAATTACAAAACCTTGAAACAAACTCATGGCCAGCTCACGCCAATTGAAAAAAGCGACGGAGAACTGTCGTGGACGTCGATTCATAATTTCTGCCTCGACAGGTTCGTTTTCAAATACGATACTGCACGTCGGACCCATGATCAACTCCAGAAAAATCACATGAATAGGCGTGAATAGATTTATATACGACCAACCCACTATCAGCGGTAATACAACGACCATCAGAATAGGAACATGGATAGAGATAATATATTGAATTGCCTTTTTAAGATTGGCATAAATTTTTCGACCCATCGCCACGGCATCTATCATTCCGGAAAGGTCATCATTCAATAAAACAAGGGAGGATGCCTGACGTGCCACTTCACTGCCACGTTTGCCCATTGCAACTCCAATATTTGCCGCTTTCAAAGCAGGCGCATCATTGACACCGTCACCCGTCATGGCTACGACCTCTCCATTGCGCTTTAAGACTTCAATTAACTTCAACTTGGTATCCGGCATTGCACGGGCGAACACATCAATACGTCGAACAGCATCAGAAAGCTCGGTATCGCTCATGGACGTCAATTGTTCTCCCGTGAGATATTTTTCCGGCGAAGCAAATCCGGCCGCTGCAGCAATACGACAGGCAGTTTCCGGAAAATCACCGGTAATCATTTTCACATCAATACCAGCGGCATGAAACGCACGAACTACCTCCGGAATATTCTCTTTGATCGGATCACTAAAAGCAATTAGTCCTTTCAGATGGAAATTGAACGATTCCTGACTAGCAGGTAGATCCGCCTTCGACGGCACAGTTGTTTCACCGACAGCCAAAACCCGGTATCCTTTTGATGCAAGCGCGGCTACACGTTGTTGCAGTGCCGACTTCTCCACTGCTGTACACGTGGAAGCCATTACAACACCTTCCGGCGCGCCCTTTACCACAACTGCAAGTGATCCGGACTCAGTGGCATAGACATGCGTCATCATAGGATAACGGCCCGATAACGGATATTCATACACCATAGTACTACCCGTCACATCAATACCTTTATTGGTGCACAACTCCTCCACGGCGCGTTCCATAGCATCGAATACTATGGGTTCACAGGCGAGTCGGGTGGTTCGAAGAAAATCCACTTCTGCTACCGAAAGCAGGCCATCAAATGAATCCAGCAGCAAATCATCGGCGACCAAATAAATAGCAGCTACTGACATGCGGTTTTGTGTGATAGTTCCTGTCTTGTCGACACAAATCACCGTTGCAGCACCCAGCGCTTCCACAGTTTGCGGATGCCGCGCCAATACATTTTTACGAATCATCCGGTAGGCTCCTAAGGCAAGAAAGGTGGAAACCGCTACCGGAATTTCTTCGGGAATGATCGCCATAGCTAATGTGAGTCCGTGAAACAAACTGTGTAGCCAGTCTCTTGTTTCCACCCAGTGATAGCCCCACACCAATAAAAAAGCCAGCAAGCCTACCAGTGCCATATACTTTACGAAGTGAGCGATCTGACGTTGCAGCTGTGTCTTTCCTTCTTTGACCTGACGAAGCGACAGCCCCAGTTGACCCACTTGTGTAGCTGATCCGACGGCTGTTACCCGGGCAATTCCGCTACCGGAAACCACTGTAGTAGCCGCAAAGATTTTGGCACCGACCTCTCGCTTGTCCACCGGCAAGGACTCTCCGGTGAGCACTGATTCGTCCACCGAAAAATCATTGAACTGTACCAGCGCTGCATCAGCAGCGACCAGTTCTCCCTCTGAAAATTGCAACAAATCACCCACTACAATGTCCTCCACGGGAAGGGCGATTTCAGCACCGGCCCTGATAACACGTGCATAGGGCCGTAACAATTGCCTCAGTGCCTCAATCGCCTTTTCACTGCGCACCTCCTGAAATATTGAAATACCGGCCACCATCGAAATGGCAAACAGCATGATAAATCCTTCTTCAAATTGGGAGGTTAGGAAATACAAAGTACATGCTACCAACAACAGCAAAAGCATTGGTTCCATCAGTACGCCGACAAAAACATGCAGTGTATGCCGTCGGGCAGCAGGCAACCGATTCTGGCCATGATCAGCCCTGGAACGCTGGACTTCCGTGTCAGTTAGCCCGGTCAACGGTTCGGATGAAGTGCTTAGCATGATTTCATGAATAGATTAACAGAGCAGTTCGTATCTTTGAAAAAGTTACTCAAATATAGTCTTTGCAGTTTGAAGTAACACCGACATTCATCACCGATAATCCACTGCCGAAAACCATCATCTTCCTTATGCGAAAAAGCATAGCCATACGCGTAATTGCACTCTTATTTTTTACCATGGGCCATTTCGCTACTGCGCAGCCTACAGGACAAATTCCGGCCGGAAAACTGTTGCTCGAGCTGGAAAAACTGGATGTACTGGGCTCCGTACTTTACATCGCGGCACATCCGGACGATGAAAACACACGACTGCTCTCCTACCTCGCTAACGAGCGAAAAGTTCGCACCGCCTATCTTTCACTCACACGTGGCGATGGCGGACAAAACCTGATTGGCAAAGAACAAGGTGAATTACTCGGTATGATTCGTACGCAAGAACTGTTAGCGGCACGACGCATTGATGGCGCAGAGCAATACTTCACACGCGCCTATGATTTCGGATATTCTAAAAAGCCGGAAGAGACGTTAGACATTTGGAATAAAGACAGCATCCTCTCCGATGTGGTTTGGGTAATCCGCAATTTCCGACCGGATGTTATCATTTGTCGATTCCCAACCACCGGCGAAGGCGGACACGGACACCACACCGCATCCGCTATCATTGCGGAAGAAGCATTTGACGCAGCTGCAGATCCATCCCGATTCACGTGGCAACTAAATCATACCGGAGTTTGGCAGTCCAAGCGTTTATTTTGGAACACCTTCAATTTCGGAGGAACCAACACCACCTCTTCCGACCAACTCAAAATTGATGTTGGCTTATACAATCCACTACTGGGAATGAGCTATGGTGAAATTGCTGCCGACAGCAGGACGAATCATAAAAGTCAGGGATTCGGTTCTTCGAGAACTCGAGGAACTGTTATTGAATATTTCAAACAGCTAAAGGGTGATTCCGCCATCAATGACCCATTAGAAAAATGCATTTACAACTGGAACGAATTACTTCCGGACCAGCAGCTGTCGGATCTTCTTAAAAAGTGCGTGGAGGATTTCAATCCAAAGGATCCATCTAAAAGTGCTGCGACACTTACCCAATTTAGAGAACAACTTTTAAGCGTGCCGGAGATCAACCCTGCGGTGGCTTACTGGAGAAAACAAAAACTGCAATGCGTAGAACAACTTATTCTTACTTGTGCTGGTATTTGGACGGAAGTTTATGCCGGAGAAGCCATCACATCGCCTGGCAGCACCTGTAACCTGACGCTTCAACTGGTAAATCGGGGAAAACTATTTACCGAATTACAATCTATCACTTTTCCGGACGGAAAAGACACCCTACTCTACAAGACCATCGGCTACCAGGAATCAGCAACACTCACTCACACTAATTTTCTTTCAAAACCAA
>CAINVI010000342.1 GCA_903854075.1 Candidatus Pollutiaquabacter sp.
CTTCCACGGAATTAAATTGAATGGTAGACAAGGGCGAAGCAATGTTCCACTTCCGGTATAACGAACTATTTTGATGCGTGTAACCTGACAAAACACTATTAAAAGTAAACGCATTCACAGTTCGATCGACAGAATCCCGGTAAGGTTTAGATTCTCGCACGATACTGATACTATCATTACGGATATAATCCGATTGCTCTGCGCCCGTTAGCGGCATCGGTCGGTTTGTTTGCCAATAAACTGAATCCCGTTTATTGGACTCCTTATTTACCTTTAATATTTCGCCTGAAAAATCCTTAGCAGTCAATCCCGGCGAAATATTGTATTTGCTAAAGACTCCGTTAATATCGCCTGACCCTTCGAAGCCGAGTATTTTAAAGTGAAAACTAAGCTGATTATTGAATGGCATCCATACATCCTTTGCAGCCGGCACATACGATTGCCGCACACGAAACGTATCAACGAATTGTAGCTGTTGGTCCTTTGTAATGAACAGATCAGCGCTGTGGACCCGCCAGCTGCCGTCAGCGATGTAGATGGTACCGGTATAAACGGGATCAAACGAACGACGGGGAATAACGCTGATCTTGTGTATCAACTCGTCATTCTCCACAAAAGATCCTTCGAGCCGGAATTTATACGAGAAGATGGAGTTGGCGGCAATTGGTGAAATGATTCCGCGTGGAGCCAATCCTCCGTAGGAATTCAACGGTTCATAAAAGGAAATTTTCACCAGATCAGCGCCACGATTGAAACTGTATGAACGCGGTTTTCCGCTGACTTTACTGGAAATCATTTCTTCTTTAAGCTTTCCCGGAAGAAGAATAGCAATGGTGGATACCGACTCAGACAAGTAAAAAATACCGGTTGTAGTATCAATAACGTCAGACATGTTCACGTCCTGGCCCATGAAGACTTTCGGATAAGCCGTTAATCGCTGTGTAGACTTTACATACGATTCACACGTAAAGCTCTTCACCTGCTCCAGGTAATAGGCTCTTTTTTTCTGCGCTTTACGGATAATGGCGTAGGCCGGATCTTCCTCCTCCGAACGAATAGTGACTTCCGTCAACTCATACGCCGTTTGATCCAGGGAAACATCCAAGACTACCGGAACTTGCAAGACGATTACAGGAAGTGCAACCTGCTTGTAACCAATTAGCGAAAACACGAGTGTATACGATCCCGGATTCAACTCCAGCCAATAATCCCCTTCAATGTTAGCGGTGGTTCCTACGGTAGTACCTTTTACAAACACATTAGCAAAAGACAGGCCTTCTCCGTTTTTACCGGTAATCCGTCCTTGCACACGGACGGCCCAACTTACTGTTGGAAATACAATCGCAAAGCCCAACAGGCAAAGGATCAATCTAACGCACTTGTTCATAGAACTTGACCAGTGATTGAACAAACGTTTTCCAGGAAAATCGCGAACTCGCTGCCCGTACACTGGCTGACATTTTTGACTCACGTCCGGCTTCATAAAAATCGGCTAGAGCTGCAGCGATAGCCGATGGATCCACGGGCACCACATATCCGCTTTGCTGATCGTCAACAATTTCAGAGAGCCCGCCCACATCGGTTACCAGCATCGGTCGACCGAAATGATAGGCAATCTGCGTAATTCCGCTTTGGGTTGCCGTTCGATACGGCTGAACGATGATATCAGCTGCACAAAAATAATCCTTGATTTTTTCCTTACTGATAAACGAACTATCCAGTCGTACACGGTCTTGTAGACCGAGCCGCTCAATTTGATCGTGATAAACTTTTTCGTCTTCGTAAAACTCACCGGCCACGAGTAATTTCACATTAGCTGATTTCATCCGCTGATCGGCCAAGGCTTCCAGCAGAATATCCAATCCCTTGTACTTACGAATAAATCCAAAAAACAATATCCAACGTTCCTCAGCGGGCAATCCGAGCCGGCTACGTGCTTCCGATTTATCGATAGCATCACCAAAAATATCATAGACGGGATGCGGCAAGAACAGCTTGTTCAAAGTATCGGTGAATTGACTCAAATCATGAAGAACAGCACGTGACATGGTAATAAAGCCATCACACGAACGAACAAAGTAGCGGGTTAGTGCCGTATCGCCGAAACGTTTTTCATGAGGAAGTACATTATCGGTAATTGCCAGTACCGGAATTCCTTTCTTGCGCAGATTTCTGGCCACCGTACCTAATGACGGTGCCATGAACGGTAACCAATAGCGAATAATCACCAGGTCCGGCATGATCGCATCGATCTTACGCGAGGTGTTCCACCAGCTGATCGGATTGATGGAACTTAGTGAGGCATCAATATCCAATCCGGCGGGTGGCGGTCCTTCTGCCAACTGGGTCTTGCCAGGAAAGAGCAGACCGGGATATTGAAGGTAGAAGGAAAAAACGGAAACACTGTGACCTTCCTGAGCCAATGACCGTGCCAACGCTTCGTTGAAGTCAGCGATACCACCACGCAGCGGGTGTGCCGGGCCGATCAGCGCAATCCTCAACTTCTTGCCGGGTACTGCAGACATGCCAGAAGAATCAAAGGTGAATCTTACTTTCGATGAGGTATCGGTTACGATCGGGAGAATTGCGTGCGATCATCTCCCCCAAAAAACCGGCCAGAAAAAGTTGTGTACCGATAATCATAGTGGATAACGCAATATAAAAAGATGGTCTGTCCGTAATCAAACGGGCCGGCAGGTTGTGATAAACCGCATAGAGTTTACTCAATCCCAAATATCCGGCTACCATGAATCCGATGAAGAACATAATCGTTCCCAATAATCCAAAGAGGTGCATGGGACGTTTACCGAAGCGGGAAACGAACGTAATCGACAACAAATCAAGAAAGCCGTTGATAAAGCGTTCCAGTCCAAACTTCGTCTGACCGTATTTCCGAGCCCGATGTTCCACCACCTTCTCTCCTATTTTCCGAAACCCTGCCCACTTGGCGATGACCGGAATATAGCGATGCATTTCACCGTAAACTTCGATACTCTTGACTACCTCTATTCGATACGCCTTTAATCCGCAATTGAAATCGTGCAGATTATTA
Organism: Candidatus Pollutiaquabacter sp.; assembly: GCA_903854075.1. Classification (GTDB taxonomy): domain Bacteria; phylum Bacteroidota; class Bacteroidia; order AKYH767-A; family 2013-40CM-41-45; genus Pollutiaquabacter. The sequence continues at coordinate 3,053 of CAINVI010000342.1, forward strand.
ATACCGGACATCTTTCGGGTGGCCCAATTGAAGAATTTAGTCGGGATGGTTTTTGAGAGCGGATCGTATCGCTTTTGCTTCCAGCCGGAAACCAGATCAAAGCGATCGTCAACAATCATCTTGAACAATCCAGGGATTTCATCCGGTGAATCCTGCATATCGGCATCCATGGTGATGACGACACGCCCGGAAGCAGCTGCAAAACCTTCGTGCAAGGCGGCGGACTTACCGTAGTTACGGCGGAAGCGAATGGCTTTTACATGCTGATTTCGGGAAGCCAATTCATCGATAACTTGCCAGGAGTCGTCTTTACTTCCATCGTCGATGAAAAGGATTTCGTAAGAATAATGGTGTTCTTCCATGACCCGCACAATCCAGTCGTGCAATTCACGAAGTGATTCATCTTCGTTATAAAGTGGTATGACTACAGAAATATCCACGTACAGAATTAGCTAAGATTATTTTGAAACGGATTGGCTTCCTTCCGGGTGAAAATGGATAACACCAGGGAAATAATAAAACCGATGATGGCGGCACCCAATACACCAGTAAGAAACATGCCTACGGGAGAAAACATCATCTTCATGCGCGACATCGCTTCATCGACCTGCTCATCCGGAATTCCACGCTCGATCAGCTGTTGTTGAACAGCTTCCTGCA
>CAINVI010000343.1 GCA_903854075.1 Candidatus Pollutiaquabacter sp.
CCTGGGACATTTACCTGATTGCGGAGAAGAGTTGATGCTGTTTGTAACGAATAGGAACTCATTTGATGAAAGGCGCATCATGAGCGGATTAAGCATAAAGCTCTCTGAGCTTGTAGTAGGCAGCTCGTCGAACTAATTCATTATTTGTCATAATGCAAAAAGCCCAGAAAACGATGATTTCTGGGCTTTTTTGTTGACGGACTAGGACTCGAACCTAGAAAGGCAGAACCAAAATCTGCAGTGTTGCCATTACACCATCCGTCAATCAGACCGCAAAATTAAGAAAATTTCAAGAAACCCAAAAATTGGTTTTCGGAAATAATTCCATTAAAAATCACTTTTTTGGCCAAAAATGTCCCGCCGACTGTTTACTTTATTCGAATCGCCCAGGCCCAGGGTGCTTTCATGCGATTAGGGTGATATTCCGGCAACGTAATTTCCACATCCTTGCCGGACTGCTTCCAAGGCAACGATTCACCGGTAGAAATAAGTGTACACGACGACTTTCCGCTCATCGAAAAATCACGGATGCGAACCGTACGATTATCGGGATACGCCGGCAGTATTGCGAAGAGCGCATTCTCCGATGGTTTTGCCGTGAAGAATAGCTCTTTTACTCCATAACCGGAATCGGGATCGACGGTCAGCTTTAACATCACATCACCGGAAGTGCGCCATTCCATGTTGGGATTATCTTTTGGTGGAACGTAATCCCGCCGTCCGGTCTCGCTCCATTGGCAAGGTTTCGTCCAACGACTGGTACCGTAAATCGCTTCGCCATTCAGTGACAACCATTCGCCCATTTGCAACAGTCGTTCTTGCATGATGGGCGGAATTTTTCCGTGCGCATCAGGACCAATATCTAGCAGCAGATTTCCGCCACGACTCACTTTATCAATCAGTGATAATACCAGTGCTTGTGTAGACGTATAATCCCATGCATCTTCCTCGCGGTTGTAGCCGTAACTGTAACCCATTCCGCGACTTTCTTCAAAGTAATGATTTTCAAAATCCTTGTCGGGCTCGTATTCCGGCGTATACACTTGTCCATGATGGAATCGCACATCAATGCCCCAGCGATCAAAGGTGACTACGCGATCTTTCACCGGGCTCTCATTATATAACCAAGCCAGAAACTGCTGACTGCGCCAAACGGTATCGCACACTTCCCAATCGCCGTCGGTCCAGAAAACGTCCGGACGGTACATATTCACCAACTCTCTCATCTGCGGCCAAACGTGATTGTCGACGTAGACACGCTTGTCCTGATGATAGAGCGGATTGAACCATTCATACAAAGAATAGTACAGGCCCGGATGAACATCCGTCTTTCGCACTGCTTCAAACAACTCTCCAATAAGGTCGCGTTGCGGACCAACCGACATCGAGTTCCAAGGAAATCCCCAGGTTTCGTTGGCATTCATGCTCGGCCACAAACAATAGCCATCATGGTGTTTGGAGGTAAGTACGATGTACTTCGCTCCCGAACGTTCAAATAATTTTGCCCAATCATCCGGTTTGAAAAGTTCCGCATGAAAATCTTTGGCCAGATCGTAATAGGAACGTTCACCGAAGTTGATCCGGTGATACTGCTGTCGCGATGTATCGTCTTTCTGCAATCCGTTCTGATACCATTCAGCATATTTTCCTTTTTCACACCAGCCGGGAACAGCGTACACTCCCCAGTGAATGAAAATACCGAATTTTGCATCTCGGTACCATTCCGGTACAGGACGTCGGTCAAGACTTTCCCACGTGGGCGCATACGGCTGTGCCTGAAGCGTCATGCTTTCTGAAAGTGACAGGATACACAAGAGTAAAAGTAATCGGGTCATACCACGAAAGTAAGCGAATGCTGATCTAATTTGTATCTTGGACTATTAAAATCTTTCAAGAGTATGTCTTCCGTATTCTCCACCTTACCGCCAGTTAAAAAAAGCTTCTTTGCCCGTTTATTCAGCACCGGTGCCGACGAAAATGCATTTATCGAACTCAATAACCTGTTAGCTTCCAAACCCCTGCTGGAAATTGGAACGCAGGATGTCGCCGCAATTATCACCCGATTCAATGTCGATATCACCCGTCATTTTCCGGAACGGGTGAAAAACCTTTTTTACGCGTACTTCCAGCATTGCATCAATGACCGCAGTTTCGGAGAAGAGGAGAAAACAGCATTACGGCACCTTAAAAAATTACTGCAGCTGACCGATTCAGACATTATCGATGCCCAGAAAAAAATCGAAGAAAACTTCCTGATTACGGAGTGGAAAAAAGCGGTTGCCGACGGACGGCTAACTAAAGAAGAGGAGGCGGCACTGGATAAATTGGCGGCATCCTTCACGTTGCATGAAGATCTGGTCAAGCAGATCAGTGCACTGACACGTGAGTTACACTACCGGGAAACATTGAAAACCACCATGGACGATCGTCGGTTGACGGATGAGGAAGAGGCAGAATTGAAAGCCATCAGCGAAAGCCTAAGCGTCACCCCGCAATTTGATGAAGCTACACAAACGATCCTCGAACGCTTCCGATTATTTTATCAGATTGAGAATGGCATACTCCCCGAGTATTCGGTCGATATTAATCTCCTCAAAGGTGAGGTGTGTCATTTTGGTTGCGCTGCCAATTGGCACGAATACCGTTCAGTAACCCATCGCGTGAATTATGCCGGCCCTGCCGTCAGTATAAAAATTATGCGCGGAGTTTATTACCGTGCCGGTAGCATGAGCGTGCAACCGGTGCGTTCCCAGGAATTACAACTCATCGGCTCCGGTATGTTGTACTTGACCAATAAGCGAGTCATTTTTGTCGGCGATAATAAAGCCACCACCATCCGTTACACTAAAATCGTCACGATGAATCCGTATTCAAACGGGGTAGAGATCATTAAGGATGCCGGTAAAAGTCCGACCATCACCGTGGCCAATGAAAATGCCGAGATGATGAACCTGGTCCTTGCGCGACTAATCAGTTCCAGCGGTGAGGAATAAAAAAACGCGGTCGTTGTGACCGCGTTTTACCTGTTATTTTTCCGTTGTTATTTCAGTACCGAAGGCGTGAGGCCCATGTTGTAAAAGATAAAGCTGTAAATATCCGCTTGCTCTTCAATTACTTTAGAGGTGGGTTTCCCGGCACCGTGTCCTGCCCTTACATCGATTCGGATTAAGGCAGGATTGTCTCCTTTTGTCTTCTCCTGCAATGCTGCGGCAAACTTGAACGAGTGTGCGGGAACAACTCGGTCATCATGATCGGCAGTGGTAATCAATGTTGCCGGATAATTCACGCCTTCTTTGAGGTTGTGGAGTGGGGAATATCGGTAAAGGTTTGCGAAATCTTCCTGGTTCTCACTTGATCCGTATTCAACCGCCCAGCCCCAGCCAACGGTGAACTTGTGATAGCGCAGCATGTCCAGCACTCCTACTTGCGGAATAGCCACTTTGAACAATCCAGGCTCCTGCGTCATACATGCGCCAACCAGCAGCCCACCATTGGAGCCGCCCTGGATGGCTAACAATCCGGAGTTCGTATATTCATTATCACAGAGGTATTTACCCGCTGCAATGAAATCGTCGAACACATTTTGCTTGTTAAAGAGCATACCGGCCTTGTGCCAATTCTCGCCGTATTCGCCACCGCCTCGCAGATTTACAATAGCGAGCACACCGCCATTCTCCAGCCAGAACATTCTTCCGGTACTGAATGAAGGCGTTTGACTGATATTGAATCCGCCGTAACCATAAAGTAGTGCAGGGTTATTGCGGTTGAGCACAAGTCCGCTACGGTGAACGATGAACATAGGAACCTTTGATCCATCTTTGCTGGTAAAGAAAACTTGTTTTACCACATAGTCATCCGGATTGATTTTGAAGGAAGATTGCTGCCATACATCACTTTTTTTACCGTTGATGTTGTAGCTGAAAATTGTTGGAGGATAATTGAACGACGTATATGTATAGAATATAGATTCATCGTCGAAATTACCGCCCAAGCCGCTCACCGTGCCCAGGCCGGGTAGTTTAATCTCATGTTCTAGGGTTCCTTCTAAGGAGTATTGATAGCAGCGACTGCTTACATCGTTGAGGTAGGTGACAAATAATTTTCCTCCGGCAGTTGATGCACCTTTAATTAGGTCCTTTGATTCTGGAATGATAGGCTTCCAATTCTTTTCCTCCGCGTTTTTAGGATCAACGAGTACAATGCGTTGGTTGGAGGCGTGCAGGTCAGTTTGTAGCACGAGTTTGTCACCAACATTATTCAGCACATCTGCATTCGCATCAAATCCGGGAAAGATCAGTCGGAAAGACGCTTTGGGATCGTTGAGATCTTTTGCATGGATTTCATTGCCGCTGGTTCCTGATGAAATACTAATAATCAGAAATCGCTCGTCTTCGGTGGTTTGGGCACCGTAGTATCGGTTGGGCTGCGTAGTGTCCTGATAAACGAGCACGTCTTCCTGCTGAGCAGTTCCCAGTTGGTGGAAGTAAACTTTATGATATTCGTTTTTTGCCGAATATATTTTCGCGTCTTTTGGAGCATCGTACCGACTGTAGTAGAACCCATTGTCTTTCCAGGCGGCACCACTGAACTTTACCCACTCAATCTTGTCGTCAAGCAGTTTCTTACTGGCAATTTCCATGATATAAATCTCTTGCCAGTCACTTCCAGCTTTGGCGACAGAGTAGGCAATGTATTTATGGTCTTTCGAAGCACCCAGCAAAGAGACGGCTGCTGTACCGTCTTTCAACAGGTTGTTAGGATCAATAAAAACTTCCGGTGTTCCACTAAGTCCTTTCTGCAAGTAGTACACGGATTGGTTCTGTAAGCCATCGTTCTTACTGAAAAAGTAATACTCTCCTACCCGGAACGGAGCTGAATACCGCGCGTAGTTAAAGATCTGTGTCAGTCTGTTTTTAATCTGTTCACGATAAGGAATTCTGGACAAATAATCGAAGGTGGTTTTGTTTTCGGCGGTTACCCATTCCTGAACATTAGCCGCGGTATCGTATTCCAGCCAGCGGTACGGATCCGAAACGATAGTCCCGAAATAGTTATCGGTAACATCTGTTTTGACGGTCTTAGGATAAGTTAGTCCTCCTTTAATAAAGGTTGATTGACCAAATGCACAATATGCAATAGTCAACAAAATGAGCAGCAGGTTGAATTTTTTCATGGTCTGATAGTATCGGAGCTAAAAATACGAATTATCGAAATACAAGAAGCGGGCCAAACCGCCCGTTGAAAAGGGCCGGATGAATATTAATCGATAACTTTGATACCTCAATTATTGTCATTGACACATGACTTACCGTTCCTTTGATCCCTATCGGCTGGAATTACTCAACGAATTCGCTTTCGACGATTCGCTGGATGTTGTGCGTGTAGAAAAGGGTTTTGCTGATTGGTCCGGATTCGCACTTGCAGAACGTATAGCGTACTTCCATCGTCTTAAAATAGTATTACAAAGCAATGCTGAACGGTTTGCACGCCTAATTGTTGCCGAAGTAGGTAAGCCAATTTCGGAAGCACGTGCAGAAATCAGCAAATGCTGTTCGGCTATCGATCATTTTTGCACGGTCGCGCCTTCGATATTGATTGATCGCGTTATTCCTTCAGAAGCGCGTCTTGCTACCGTATCCCCGACGCCTTTCGGTCCGCTGCTCGCGATTTTGCCTTGGAATTTTCCCTTTTGGCAACTATTCCGTTTCGCTGTTCCGGCCATGCTAGCGGGTAATACCGTGCTCTTGAAACATGCGCCAAACGTTCCGCAGTGTGCTATCGCTATTTCAAATGTCTTCCATGAAGCAGGTTTTCCGGAAGGAGCATTCGTTAACTGCTTTTTTTCTAACGAAGGGATTGCCCGGACCATAGCACATACTTCCGTGGCCGGTGTCACTTTTACCGGCAGTGATACTACCGGCGCTTTGATTGGACAAGTCGCCGGTAAACATATCAAGAAGTCAGTCCTTGAGCTGGGTGGTAACGATCCGATGATTGTATTTTCTGATGCTGACTTGGATGCAGCAGTTCAAGCTGCTGTGCAATCGCGTTGTATAAATGCCGGTCAAGCCTGTAATGGAGCAAAGCGTTTTCTGGTTGCTGCTGAAATCCTTCCGGCCTTTACGGAGCGTTTGTCGGTTGCGGTCCGACAGTTGATAGTTGGTGATCCTTCGCGGGAGTCCACACAGGTTGGACCGCTAGCTCGTCTTGATTTACTGGAGAAGGTGCAAGCCCAGGTGAATCAAAGTATCGTTCAAGGAGCCCGCGTATCAGCAGTGGCAGAGGTTCCGCGCGATAGCGGATGGTTTTATCCGCCCACTGTACTTTCGAATGTACAGCCTGGAATGATCGTGTTCGAGGAGGAAGTGTTTGGTCCTGTATGGTCGGTGACTTCTTTTACGACCAATGAACAGGCTTTGATATTGGCGAATAACTCTGTCTATGGATTAGGCGCTTCGGTGTGGAGTAACGACGATACGTTACTTACCTGGATCATTCCTCGTTTGCAAACCGGCAATGTATTCATCAATGATTTTGTCCGGTCAGATCCCCGATTCCCGTTTGGCGGCGTAAAGCGCAGCGGTTACGGTAAAGAGTTAGGAGAAGCGGGAATGTTGGAATTCGTGAATTGGAAAACAGTGTACCGAAAAAAATAATTTTTGAAACGGCTACCGTCCGGTTGCAACGTATAAATAGCACGAGGGTTATGCGAAGAGGTGAGAAAAGACCTCCTCTACTTTAGAAACCGCTTTTACCTTGATTTGGTGGTAGCGGGAAAGGTCAAGACCTTTCAAGTTGTATTTACTAATTATGATTTGTTCAAAGCCAAGTTTTTCAGCTTCACTAATTCGCTGATCGACACGAGTCACCGGGCGAATCTCGCCACTTAGTCCGACTTCTGCAGCTAGGCAGATTTTCGGGGAAATGGCGATGTCTTCGCTGGAAGAAAGTATAGAACAGATAACCGAAAGGTCAATTGCAGGATCTTCTACACGTATGCCGCCGGCGATATTGAGAAAAACGTCCTTCGCTCCCAGGCGAAATCCGCAGCGTTTTTCCAGCACGGCGAGAAGCATGCTTAGGCGGCGTAAATCAAAACCGGTAGAGGAGCGTTGCGGCGTGCCGTATACTGCCGAACTCACGAGGGCTTGAGTTTCAATCATCAGCGGTCGAACACCTTCCATGGTCGCAGCGATAGACGTTCCGCTCAAGGCTTCATCGCGTTGCGCAATTAACACTTCCGACGGATTACTTACTTCACGAAGTCCGCTGCCTTGCATTTCGTAGATGCCCAACTCGGCAGTGGACCCAAACCTGTTTTTCATGGCCCGTAAAATCCGGTAGATATGATGACGGTCTCCCTCGAATTGTAAGACGGTATCGACCATATGTTCAAGAATTTTTGGTCCGGCGATCACCCCGTCTTTGGTGATATGGCCTATCAGAAATACAGGGGTATTCGATTCTTTGGCAAAGCGTAATAATTCTGCAGTGCATTCACGGATTTGTGACACACTGCCCGGCGATGATTCGATATTTCCGGTAAACAACGTCTGGATCGAATCTACAATCAATACAGCCGGAGATATTTCAGCAACTTGACTGAAGATGTTTTCGAGCGAGGTTTCGGTGAGCACGAAGAAATTATCGTTCTTCAGCTTCAACCGATCAGCGCGCATTTTGATTTGTTGTTCGCTCTCCTCACCGCTAACATACAGTACGCGGATGTTTTTAAGTGCAAGAGCGACTTGCAAAACGAGCGTTGACTTTCCAATTCCAGGTTCTCCTCCAATCAAAACCAGTGATCCGGGAACCAAACCACCGCCCAGTACGCGGTTAAGTTCGTGATCTGGCAACGCTAGTCGTTGTTCTGTTCCGGTAACAATGTCGTGTAGTAAATGTGGCTTAGCTGAGCGGACACTTTTTGCCGTGTTCTTTTTCCACAGCGTAGATTCCGTGGTATGGGTCACCACTTCTTCGACGAAGGTGTTCCATTGACCGCAGGATGGACAACGTCCGACCCATTTCGGAGATTGTACGCCGCAATTCTGACAATAAAAAGAGGTTTTACTTTTGGCCACGTCGGTTGATTATCGCACTGCGAAAATAGCAACTAAAGCGGCAGCTCAATACAGCAGAAGGAAAGAAGTTCTAATAAAGGTGAAAAATAGCTGTTCGTGAGCTAAATCAATTCGCTCGGGTGAATTCCAGCTGGTAAATTCCTTTGGTATCGTAATAATCGGTTGCGATGATCAAGAAGTCTTTATCCAATTGTACGATATGCCAGTCAGCATCCAGTTCTGCCACTGGCGTAAATCCTTCGGTTACAAAAACCACTTTCATTAGTGATGTATTGATCACATAACGGCCGGTATCCACAGGAACCATTGCGCCGTTAATCATCACCTTACGGTAAATCAGATCATCGCTGAAGGTCCAAATCTGATCAGGATTTGTACGCGGGATAGGCACCAGGTTCCAACTGCCTTTCAATTCTTCGCGCACGTTTTTCTCGGACTTAAAGTATTCCACTTTTTCGCAACTGCTTAGTGAAGCAGCAATGGTGACAAGTAGTAGGACGGAGAGGGTGCGGCGGAACATCATGGCAAAAAATCGGTTTATGTAAGTTAACGAAAAAGATGAAAAAATGTTGCTCTCCGGTAGTATTCTGCTGAAAACTCAGCGTGTAGCTCGGATTTTAGCTTCAATACCGGAGGTGGAGTATCCGGGAAGAAAGGCAATGGTTGTGACGATTCCGCCATTTTTTGTGACGATATCGGATCCTACGATAGTTTCCGGCGAGTAATCCGCCCCTTTTACCAGGATGTCCGGACGGATGAATTTGATCAATTCATACGGGGTGTCTTCATTGAAGAGCACTACTGCATCTACAAAAGTCATGGCAGCGAGGACCATTGCACGCTGACGCTCATCGTTGATCGGTCGGTGTTCACCTTTAAGGCGTCGCGTACTTTCATCGGTATTCAATCCGATAATCAGTACATCGCCAAGGTCCGCCGCTTTGGCGAGATAGTCTACATGACCGAGATGTACGATGTCAAAGCAGCCATTGGTGAAGGTGATTTTTTTACTCTTCAATCGCCAGCGTTCCAGCTGCAGTTTTAACTCGGGAAGTGTAAACAGTTTATGCTGAAGGTGCTCTATCGTTGTCATGACGGTTTTTTTTTAGCAGTATGGAGGGAGACCAGCATCATGGAAATGCTACCCATGAAAATGACCAAAAGTGTTTGAGACGTATGCATTAAGGTAGCAAATGCCAGACCATGAACAGTAGTCATACCGTACAATAGTAGTCCGCGTGATACGAGCAGGTGATAGGCGCCGATACCACCCTGAACGGGTGCTGACATTCCCATGCCACCAACCACCAGCACAAATAGACCGGCTTGCCAGGTGAGACCAGCCGTTGCAGGAAGTGCTTTGAAGCACGTGTAGGACATGAGAAAATAAAGTATCCAGATGAGTATAGTGTGAAAGAAAAATTCTGCTTTGCGATCGATGTTGCGTGCAGCGCGCAAGCCTTGCACGATACCGTTGAACAGGCTTGTTATTTTCGACGGCTTATCCTTCATGGCTTGCGCTTTCTTTCTTCGCCAAAAACTATAAATCACTACCGCAGCTAAAATTAGTACTCCAATCCACCAGCCGGCGGAAGAAAAAACACTGTGCAGTTTTTGCTGAAGTGGCGCGAAGATAGTTGTGGTTAGAAAATCACCAAGCCGCTCATATTCTAACCAGGCTGTCAGTACCAAACAGCTGCCCAGGCACAGCACATCCAGCACTCGCTCTACAATTACGGTACCCAGTAACATATCAAACGGCACTTTACCGGTTCGATGCAGTGTGCCGCAGCGTGTCACTTCACCCAAACGCGGTAAGGCCAGATTAGCCAGATAGCCGATCATCAACGCATTTGATGTATCGGTTAGTTTAGGCCTGAAGCCTAACGGATGGATCAAAAGATTCCAGCGTCGCGCTCTGCTGAAAAAAGCGATGATCGATACGAAGATGGATAACGCCAGCCATCCGTAATCAATATTATGGAATTCGTTTATCGTAGCCTGCACATCGATGCCGCGAAACGCCATCCATAACAGTAAAATACCGATGGTCAGCAGCAGTGAGTAGCGAAGAAATGCAGTCAACGTAGTACGCATTCGGCCGTCAGTCTTTTATTTCGGTCACCCCTCCGGAAATGATGAATTTCATCATATCGGTACCCGATGCAATCAGTGGTCGAACGTTTTCTTTGGGAAGAATGATTAGTTCGCCGTTAAAGCCA
>CAINVI010000344.1 GCA_903854075.1 Candidatus Pollutiaquabacter sp.
CCAATCGCGGTATGCTTTTTGTAAGTTTGCCGTCCTGTAAAAATTGAACATCATGTCTATAACCCATTTCCGGTCCTTTATCGTGTTTTTTCTGCTTTTATTCGGCGCTGCCGCGTCCGGGCAGAAAACCACATACAAGGTGGGTGTGATTGCCTTCTATAATCTTGAAAACCTATATGATACGATCAACGATCCGGATAAAAGCGACGAAGAATTTCTGCCGGACGGCACCAAACATTACACCGGTGAAGTATACCTGGACAAATTGGGTAAACTCGCCGATGTATTGTCCCAAATTGGAACGGAGCGAAATCCTGATGGATGGTCGGTGTTGGGTTGTGCCGAGATAGAAAATGCACAGGTTTTAAAAGATCTCGTTGCGCATGACAAACTGCGCGCTCGTAAATTGGAGATCGTTCATTTTAATTCTCCGGACGATCGCGGTGTTGATGTTGGACTGATCTACAATCCAAAATACTTCACGCCGACGTATAAAGAGTCGTTGAATGTTCCGTTAAAGAATAGTGACGGCACCTCACGTCGAACACGTGATATACTTTATGTGTCCGGTACCTATGACGGCGAGACCATGCATTTCTTCGTGAACCACTGGCCGTCACGTCGCGGTGGCGAAGAAGCCAGTGCTCCAGGTCGTGCTATGGCCGCCGGAATCTGTCGTGCGAAGATGGACTCCATTCTTAAACTAGATCCGGATGCTAAAATCATTCTCATGGGTGACTTGAACGATGATCCGGTCAGTCCAAGTGTGGCCAAAGTAATCGGTGCAAAAGGGAAGAAAGAGGATGTCGGCAGAAGTGGAATGTTTAATCCGTGGATGGAGCCGTACAAAAACGGTATTGGAACGTTGGCCTATAATGACAGCTGGAATCTGTTTGATCAGATTATCATCTCCGGTGCGTTTTTGAACAAAGACAACGGTGGCTTTTTTTACCACGCAGCTCATATTTTTCACAAGCCCTGGATGGAACAAACCTCCGGTCGTTACCGTGGTTATCCTAAGCGTACCTTTGATTTTGATAAATATATTGGCGGATATAGTGATCACTTTCCAACCTACATCGAATTCCTGGAAGTGGTGACGCCTAAATAAATCAATCTGCAGCAGCATCTTTTACTTAAGCACTATTCTACACTCGAAAACGTTACTCTTACTTCAATCTCAATAACGAATATGACAAAAAGTCGCGGCCCTATCTCCAGCTTCATGGAGAAGAACTATCTCCACTTCAATGCTGCTGCTATGGTTGATGCAGCGAAAGGGTATGAGCAACACTTGCTGGAAGGCGGTAAAATGATGATTACGCTAGCGGGTGCCATGAGTACAGCTGAGCTGGGTATTTCATTGGCTGAAATGATCCGCCAGGGTAAAGTGGATATGATTTCGTGTACCGGCGCAAACCTTGAGGAAGATATCATGAATCTCGTCGCCCATAATTCCTATAAACGCGTACCGAATTACCGCGATCTTACGCCACAGGACGAATGGGATTTGCTCGAGAATCACTACAACCGCGTAACGGATACCTGTATCCCGGAAGAAGAAGCATTTCGTCGTTTGCAGAAGCATATTCATCAGATCTGGAAGGGCGCAGAAGATAAAGGCGAACGCTACTTTCCGCATGAATACATGTATAAAATCTTGTTGAGTGGTGAGCTGGAGCAGTATTACGAAATCGATCCGAAGAATTCATGGATGCTTGCCGCTGCCGAGCGAAATCTTCCAATTGTTGTTCCCGGTTGGGAGGATTCTACAATGGGAAACATTTTTGCATCGTATGTTATCAAGGGCGAATTGAAAGCAACCACGATGAAAAGTGGTATTGAGTATATGGTGTGGTTGTCCGATTGGTATCGTGAGAACTCCGCCGGAAAAGGCATTGGTTTTTTTCAGATCGGCGGTGGTATTGCCGGCGATTTTCCAATCTGTGTAGTCCCAATGATGTATCAGGATTTGGAATGGCACGACGTTCCGTTCTGGTCCTATTTCTGTCAGATCAGTGATTCCACCACTAGCTACGGTTCGTATTCCGGTGCGGTGCCGAATGAAAAGATCACGTGGGGTAAACTGGATATTCACACACCGAAATTTATTGTGGAAAGTGACGCGTCTATCGTAGCTCCATTGATGTTCGCGTGGATTCTAGGTCAATAATTTCTGCGCGCAATTCAACGGTTTATTCGCCGATGGTAACCAACCGTTTCCGCTTTCTATTGGTGGCAACCGTATTGTCAACGTTTGTTTCCTTTTCAGCGATGGCGCAATTCGGTTGTACGGATAGTCAAGCGCTGAATTACGATCCTTCCGCGGTAGTGAACGATGGTTCCTGCACGTATCCTGCAACGACGCTGTCAACTACACTTCTCACACCGTTGCAAACGCCGTTGCTGGATGAGAATTCCGGATTATTTCACGCTGGTGGAGAATGGTGGTCGCATGTAGATGATACGTTTGAATCATTGTATTCGATCGATACGGTAACAGGTAATGTTACCCGGACGACCAATCTGAGTGGCATTACCAATTGGGATTGGGAAGAAGCGCAGGCGGATTCAAATTACATCTACATAGGCGATATCGGGAATAATGCCGGGGCACGAACCGATCTGGCAATTTATCGCTATCCGTTGTCGGTGCTTGATTCTGGTGTAGTAGCCCTGTTTCCGGACACGATTCGATGGACATTTTCCGATCAAACAGATTTTTCACCGGCATTGAACAACACCCGCTTTGATTGCGAAGCGTTTGTAATTATCAATGATACCATTCATCTTTTTTCAAAAGATTGGGTACTTAAAAATACGCGTCGTTATACTCTGCCAGCCGTTCCCGGCAACCATGTTGCACTGCTTCAGGATTCTTTACCAGCCAACGGACTGATTACAGGTGCTTCGGTCAATTCGGACGGCGTGGTAGTTTTGTTGGGTTACGATAATCAGATTCCAGCGCCGTGTTTTTTGTGGATGCTGTACGATTATCCGGAAAGTGATGTGTTCGATGGGAATAAACGTCGTTTTTCGCTGGGCACAGCACTGACCTTGGGTCAAACAGAAGCTATCTCCTTCCGCGAAGGAAATTATGGATACATCAGTAACGAACGTTTTCAGCAATCCATCTTCAATGTGGCGCCGCAGCTGCGTAGCTTTTCGCTCGACAATTACCTGACTTCTTCCACAGCGGGGTTATTTGAAAACACGGACAATACCGCTACTTTCATTTATCCGCAACCTTCCCAAGGCGAGTTTACCATCACAACTCCTTTTTCTGGAATAGCCGAATACCGGCTGATGGATCTCGGCGGTAGGGTGGTCTATACATCGGTAGGGCAAGCCGATCGGTTTCACTGTATGGCCGAAAGTCTTGTTCCCGGACTTTATATCGTAGAAATCAGCTGCCAGGACGGCCGTAAGGCCCGTTCACGCGTCATCTTCCGCTGATCTTCTGCTGACTTCCGACCCGATTTCTTCGAATACTTCGTAACTTTACAGCTTCAATTCGGTTCTTTAAGTACATGGAGAAGTTTAGTTACGTCGGCAATCTGGAGATCAACCAGGTAGAAGCGCTTTACAAGCAATTTTTAGCGAATCCTGAATCGGTTGATAGCAGCTGGCGACTTTTTTTCGAAGGATTCGAATTTGCCCGGACGGCATTTGATCTTGAAGCGGTTACTCCTGCCATTCCGGAAGATGTCCGAAAAGAATTCAATGTTGTCAATCTCATTAACGGCTATCGTACACGTGGACACTTGTTCACTCATACGAATCCTGTGCGAGAGCGCCGCAAGCATAGTCCGACACTGGAGCTAGGAAATTTTGGACTGTTGACATCCGACTTGGCTTCAGTATTTCAGGCCGGTTCACTTATTGGTATCGGTCCGTCGTCGTTGTCAGCGATTATCGAACATCTGGAGCAAACGTATTGCGGTGCTATCGGTGCTGAATATAAATACATCCGTAATCCGGAAATTATTCAGTGGCTCGAGGAACGGATGGAGCCCAATCGAAATCGCCCTGATTTTCCAATCGAAAAGAAACGAAGGATACTCGAGAAACTAAATCAGGCAGTTGCATTTGAAAACTTCATTCATACCAAATTCGTCGGCCAGAAACGTTTTTCTCTGGAAGGCTGCGAAACATTAATCCCTGCACTCGATGCTGTCATCGAGAGCGGTGCAGATTCCGGCATCAAGGAGTTTGTCATTGGTATGGCGCATCGTGGACGTCTTAACGTGCTGGCCAATATACTTGGTAAAACCTACGAAGAGATTTTCACGGAGTTTGAAGGGCTGGAATATGATGAACTGGAATTTGCCGGCGATGTGAAGTACCACCTTGGATTTTCCAGTGATATAAAAACGCGGAACGGTAAAGATGTTCATTTAAGTGTGGCGCCAAATCCTTCCCACCTGGAAGCGGTCGATCCGATTGTACAAGGACTAGTTCGTTCTAAAATCGATCATACGCCCGGAGGTGATGAGCATCAGATTGCGCCGATATTGATTCATGGTGATGCGGCTATTGCTGCTCAAGGTGTCGTGTACGAAGTCATTCAAATGTCGCTGTTGCGCGGATACCGTACCGGTGGAACCATTCATCTGGTAGTGAACAATCAGATTGGATTTACTACCAATTATATGGATGCGCGATCCAGTACGTATTGTACCGATATCGCAAAAGTCACCCTGTCGCCGGTGTTTCACGTCAATGCTGATGATGTGGAAGCGTTGGTATATACGATTGAATTAGCGATGGAATTCCGTCAGAAATTTCATCGTGATGTTTTCATCGATATCCTTGGTTACCGTAAATACGGGCATAACGAAGGCGATGAACCGCGCTTTACACAACCGCTCTTATACAAAGCGATTGCTACGCATCCCAATCCGCGTGAAATCTACAACGAAAAGTTATTGTCGCAGGGAAAGGTAGAAGCAAGTCTTGCACGCGAAATGGAGAAGTCCTTCCGCGATTTGTTGCAGGTGAGTCTTGATACGGCCCGGCAAACAAAAAAGAAAAAAGTATCTCCGTATTTGGAAGGATCCTGGAAAGGTCTCCGAATGGCGACTAAAGATGATTTTGTGGAATCACCGGTTGCTGCCGTCGATCGTTCAGCGTTGGAGGAACTGGCGCGGAAAATCACGACGTTGCCGACTGAACATAAGTTTTTCAATAAAACGGAACGATTATTTGCGGAGCGCCGAAAGTTGGCGGAGGCGGGGAAGGTAGACTGGTCAATGGCGGAATTAATGGCTTTTGGGGCTACGTTGCAGGATGGAAATGCTGTTCGTTTTACTGGACAAGATGTCGAACGCGGAACGTTCTCTCAGCGTCATGCCGTCGTTCGAATCGAGGATTCGGAAGAGCAATACACGCCGCTGAGTAATCTTTCAACTACTCAGGCGCCTTTTCATATCTACAATTCCTTATTGTCCGAATACGCTGTTCTCGGCTTCGAATATGGTTACGCCATGGCGGCTCCGCACACGCTTACCGTATGGGAGGCACAATTTGGCGATTTCAATAACGGTGCGCAGATAATCATTGATCAATACATCTCTAGTGCAGAAGATAAATGGAACCGGATGAATGGAATTGTAATGCTGCTGCCTCACGGGTACGAAGGTCAGGGAGCAGAGCATTCCAGTGCCCGTCTCGAACGATTCTTAAACCTTTGCGCAGAAGAGAATATCCAGGTAGTGAATTGTACCACGCCGGCCAGTTATTTCCATGCGTTACGCCGGCAACTGCAGCGACCTTTCCGTAAACCGCTTATTGTTTTCACCCCGAAAAGTCTTCTTCGCCATCCGCGCGTTATTTCCACCCTGGAGGATTTATCAGGTGGAAAATTCGAAGAGGTTATTGATGATAACAAGGTAACGGTGAAATCAGTGTCGCGCGTGGTATTGTGTTCCGGTAAAGTGTATTATGATTTGCTTGAACAACAAGAAAAGGAAAAGGCGGACGATGTTGCGTTAGTGCGTCTGGAACAATTCTATCCATTACCTTACAAACAGTTGGAAGCCCTTAGAAAAAAATACACGCATGCTACAGAATGGGTGTGGGTGCAGGAAGAGCCGGAGAATATGGGCGCTTGGGGCTACTTGCTTCGAACGGCGTCAAGAATACTTCCTTTACAACTTATTTCCCGAACGGAAAGTGCAAGTCCGGCAACCGGTTCTTATAAAGCACATGAGCGCGAGCAGCGCAAATTAGTGCATCGAGTTTTTGAAAAAGTCACCGTCAAGTAAAGTCCTAGCCATGTCAATCATCGAAATGAAAGTACCCAGTCCGGGCGAATCTATCACAGAAGTTCAGATTGCACGCTGGGTCAAGAAAGAAGGAGATTATGTCGAGAAGGACGAGGAGATTTGTGAGATTGATTCGGATAAAGCGACACTGACCCTGAGTGCAGAAGCTTCCGGAACGTTACACATCCTGGTAAACGAAGGAGATACTGTTGAGGTTGGAAAAGTGGTTTGTACCCTTGATACTTCCGCAAAACCGATAGTGGAAAAAGTGCCGGCCAATGTGGTTGTAATGGAGGAAAAAACCACGCCGCCGAAAACAGTTGTGCCACCAACCAGTGATTACGCAAAAGGGACTCCTTCTCCTTCGGCCGGAAAATTAATGAAAGAGAAAACGATTTCGTCGGAGCAAATTGAGGCAACCGGAAAAGGCGGACGTATTACCAAAGGCGATGTATTGCGCGCTGCCGCCAAATCAGGGGCAACGATCCTTCAAACTGGAACACGAAATGTGCGGACCGAAAAGATGTCGATGCTACGAAAGAAAGTGGCAGAACGATTGGTCGCCGTGAAACAGGAGACAGCCATGTTGACTACGTTCAACGAAGTGGATATGCTTCCGGTGATGACATTGCGAAAGAAATACAAAGACACCTTTAAGGAAGTACATGGTGTAAATCTTGGGTTCATGTCTTTTTTCACCAAAGCAGTATGTGAAGCGCTGAAAGCTTTTCCGGCAGTAAATGCTCAGATTGCCGGTCAGGAGATTCGTTATCACGATTACTGCGACATTGGCATAGCAGTAAGCGCGCCGAAAGGCCTGATGGTTCCGGTACTTCGTAATGCAGAAAACATGTCGCTGGCCGAAATCGAGCGACACATCGCATCGCTCGCCGCAAAGGCCCGCGAAGGAAAGATTTCCATCGAAGAAATGAGC